>CAUUCV010000001.1:0-23100 GCA_963543745.1 uncultured Candidatus Saccharibacteria bacterium
GGCCTCAAGGCTTCCTACATGGTTGGCTCGACCCTTAATTTTGCGCCTTCTGCCAAATATGATCAGGACGATCAATTTTTACTTTATGAAGCCGATGAATATGACCGTAATTTCCTCGCTTTCCATCCTTGGCTTTCGCTCATTACTTTTGTTTCCTATGATCATTCCGATATTTTTGCTACGGAAGCCGAATATCAAGAGGCTTTTTTGAAATTCGAATCTCAGAGCGAGCACCTTATTTTTGGTCCACACGCCAATCTTCACCATGCCGAACTTCTGGCTGACAAACATCCCGATGTAGTTTTAATGTCGGCCAAGGAATTAATGTTGCCAGGGGAAGCGCGCCGTCTCGACGCCACGCTCGCTATTAAAGCGGTACAGCGAATTCTCGAATCGCTCGGTCGCGAGGTTAACCATGAAGAAATTATCCAGGCGATCAATCAATTCCCGGGTGTCGGACGTCGTTTTGAGCGCCTAGCTGACGGACTTTATTCGGATTACGCACATCACCCAGAGGAAATTCGTGCCACTATCAATGTCGCCCTCGAGGAAGCCAAGCGTATGCAGAAAAAAGGTGTGGTGATTCTTTATCAGCCACATCAAAATATCCGCCAGCACGAATTCTTTGACGAATATCAGGATATCTTTCATGGTATCGAAAAGCTTTATTGGTTGCCAACCTATCTTTCGCGCGAAGATCCTAAATTGAAAATTCTCGCGCCAAGTGATTTTCTTAATTCACTGGATAATCCTGAAATTGGCACCGCAGTCGAACTGGATGATACGCTTTTTGCCAAGCTTCGCCAGGATCTTGCCGATAATTATCTGGTCATCTTGATGTCCGCCGGCGATGCTGACCCATGGCTCCGCCAAAAGTTCTTATGATATAATTAAAACCAGTATGGGTGGTGTTTTGAAGCAGGAGCGTCAGGAAGACAAGAGGAAGCACTTTTTGACCTTCTTAAAACAGATCAAGACCTGGCAATTATTTTTGAGCCTATTGCCACTACTTTTTCTTTCCGCCACTTTTTTGCGCTTTGATCATCTGAAAATGATGGACTTAAAAACCAAGGTCGAAAAAGCCGACGAGGGTAAGGCTGCTGACGGTACCGATTTACCACAAGCCGAAATTGACCAGAATATTCGCACCGCCCTGAAAAATCTGCGAGATTTTAGTTCTTCTCACACTATCGTGAATTTCGTCGAAAAAAACGGTCACACCACACTAACCTTCGGTACCGGTCCAATTTATCTGGAGCATCAATACAATCGCCAGGCCACCGTTGCCTTGCGTGAAGCCGAGTCTAAACTTAGCCAAAATCCCGACGGTAATCCTAATGGTAATATCTTCGCTAAAGCTATGGAAACTTGTAAGCCGCAGGCTATCCGTAATGGTTGGGGTTGGAATAGTCCTGGCTACCTCAATTGTATGACTGGCGTGATTAATAGTTATCCAGCCACCGACAAGCTCACCACCAATCTCACAGCTGATTTACCACCGACCGCACTTTATCGCTATGATTTTGTTTCGCCGATTTGGACCCCAAGTCTCTCTGGAATTACGGTTCTACTTTGTGTCGTTATCATCATTACCATCGTGATCCGTCTAATTATTTTTGCCTTCCTTCGTCTCGCGTTACTCTTTTTGAAATAATTCCTTAAAATAATTCCACTAACTTTCCAGATTACCACCCCTGTTAAAAGCATAAAAGTTTTCCCACCCCTATTTCACCCCCATAAAATCTCTTGACACTTATCTTTATCTAATCTAATATAAAACTATACTTATTTAAAGGAGGACAAATGGCCTATAGTCATAAAAACAGCAAGGGAATTACCTACTACCTACACAAGTCAGAAGTAACCCTTCGCGGTGGCAAGCCACAAACTATCTATTTCTTCACCAAGACTGAGAACAACCCTAAGGGTACTCCAGTTGATCTTCCAGAAGATCGTGTTGTCAATGAAAACCCACGTAACGGTTTCTTGACTCTTTCCAAGAAGAAATAATCTTCAATCGATTACAAAATCCCCTAAATCAAATTAGGGGATTTTTTCTGCCAAATTTCAATATTTTGAACATAAATTTCCTAAATTTTCTCCCGCCATTCTGCTTATGCGGTGCTATAATCAATTTAATACAATTTTTGGGAGAGATTTTATTATGCTGGAAGCTCTAAAGCTCCTATTTTGCCAATATCGCAAAATTTTCACAGTAATTATTCTTGCTGCATTTTTTAATTTTAATTTATCAAATCAAACCTCAGCACATACGGCATCTATATCAATGGTCGGAGATCAAAGCGGAATAACATTAAATATTCCATATACCTCTAGCGGCATGCAGAAAAATGAAACCAAACCAGAAAATCTTTCTAAATTATTAATCAAAAGTGACAGTACTGCTGGATGGGAATTGCATCTTGAAGCTACCGATTTGGTTGTCAGGGGAACCGATCAAAAATTAACTCTCTATACCCAACCGACTCAATCTTGGGGATGGTCTATTCCATATGTAGCAAATATTTGGGGAATTTGTTCTCCTAGAAGCAAAGGGGAATACAGTGATTTAACCGAATATTTCTTTAATCAAGATAAAACATATACTGCCATTAAAACTGGTATTCCTACCGAAGCCGATGGGTTTACTTATGAGTTTGGTATTTATACCCACACTGATGGTAAATCTCTCGGTGGTAACTATCAGGGGAACCTCACCTTTTCTCTAATTTCCAACGAGGAAACTACCACCAATTTTGTTGATGGTCGCACTTTTAATCACGCACTCCGCGAAGCCACTGAAGAGACTGATTTGGATACTCTAAATCATCCAGAATCTGAAATTACTGCTTCATCCAAAATTCAACCATTCACTTTCAGTGATAAATCTCCAGAAAATGTTTTAAAAACCGTTAAAATTTCCACCGACAATTCTGAGCGTCCAGCGTATCTTTCTACCGTAAAGAATGGGGAGTATTATTATCCAACTATTTGGACTACCGCCAATCGTCTTATTATGAATGAAGATTCTTCATATATGTTTTCTGGCCTTACTACTGTAAAGGATAGTACCTTTAGGAATTGGAAAAATGTAGAATATCGAATTTTTGATTTTTCAAAGGTTAAAAACTTATCCTATTTCTTTTATAAAAACAACAAGAATGGTAGTAGGGATAAAATATCAGAAAATCTAATTGAACTAATTTCCCACGCTAATCCTACTAACCTTGATTCAATGTTTGAGGAGGCTAATCTATACCATTCTCGCATTAAGATTAATACGACTGGACCAGTCTCTACTCGCGCTATGTTCAAGAAAGCTAAAGAAAGTATTTATCCAGAGGGAAATTTTCTCGCTAATAGTTATGATTTAACCTCTGCTTTTGAAGGCAGTGACCTGAGTTTTAACTATTCAAATTTAGAAAATTTTGGTATCAATGCTATTTCTACGAAAGACATGTACAAGGATGCGTATACTCAAAGTATTGATTTTACTAATGCTAATTTTCAAAATCTTACCACAATGGAAGGTATGTTTGATAATTTTAGGCAATATGATGTGGATAATTTGAGGTTGCCTAAAACCCATGGATTACCCAAATTAAATAATATGGCAAGAATGTTTAATAATCTGCGTTCATCACGTATAGTTGATTTAACTATTTTTAATACGGAAAATGTTACTGATATGAGTTATCTTTTTGGTAGTGATGGTAGGATTGAAAATAAACTGTATAATAACGTTACTCATGTTATTGTAGGTGAACAATTTAGTACTAAGAATGTCACTAATATGGCAGGTATGTTTGCTGGTACTTATCTTGATAATATTGCGCAGCTTATAGATAAATTTGATACTACTAAAGTTACCAATATGACGCATTTTCTTGATAGTACAAAAAATCTTACAAGCATCAATCTTAAAGATAATATAAATACGGAAAATGTTGCAGATATGTCATATATGTTCGCTAATCACGATCCATTAGGTAGGCTTATTCTTGGAAATAATTTTTCTACTAAAAATGTCGTCAATATGGAGGGTATGTTTAAGAATATTGACGACCTAGAGCAACTTAATTTGGGAGATAAATTTGACACCTCTAATGTTACTAATATGAGGTATACATTTGCGGGAATCGACGACCTCGCAGCACTTGACTTGGGAACAAAATTTAATACATCGAAAGTAACAGACATGTCTTACATGTTTGAGAATACTAATGAAATGGTGACATTAAATCTTGGCGATAAATTTGACACTAGAAATGTCACTAATATGGACCACATGTTTTCACGTACTGGTTATCTTCGAGCACTAGATTTTAAGAGTAAACTAGACACTCATAAAGTGACAAATATGGATCATATGCTTCAGGTATTAAAACACTTGATTTGGGTATGAATTTTAATACATCAGTTGTAACTAGTATGGCTAGTATGTTCGAATCTTCTGCAGTCAAAGATTTAACTTTTCCGGTTGATATGGGTGATGCACCAAATCTGACTAATGCTGTGAATATGTTTAAAAATTGTAGCTACCTTAATCTTATTAATCCACTTAATTTGGATACTAAAAATATTACTGATATGTCTAGTATGTTTGAAGCAACATCTTGGAATTACGATCAAGCTGAATATAATCTTGGTGATAAATTCCGTTTTGATAATGTTACCACTACAGAAAAAATGTTTTATAAAAATGGTGGTAAAAAGATTACCTTCACGCATTTTAACGCACCAAAAAACACAACTGGTGCAAATATGTTTGCAGAATCACATGCCCTAGAGATTAGTATTCCAGAATTCAATCTACCAGAAGTAACCGATCTCAGTCATATGTTTGAAAAGGCTTTAGTGCGTAAAATTAGTTTGCCGAGCGAAGTTCACACTGGCAAGCTTGAAAATGTTTATCGTATGTTCTATTTGGCTAGCTATCTTGAATCAATTAGTCCAATTAATCTTGATACACATAACGTTACTTCGATGGAAGATATGTTCCGTGGCGTGTCCAGTAGTCGTACTGGTTTATTAGAAATCACACATGGTCCACAATTCACTTTAACCAATACCGCTAAGGCTAATGCTATGTTTTATGATTCTCGCCCAAAGAAAATTAGTTTCTCATCTTTTAACGCCCCAGAGCTTGTCAATATGGAATATATGTTCGCCTCTAGTGCGGTTCAAGAAATTGATTTATCAAATAATATTTACACTCCGAAACTTAATAATATTACAAAGCTCTTTTCTAATGATGTTTATCTTTCAAAAATCAGTGAAATCAATTTTAATACTGAGAATATTACTAGTATGAGGGAAATTTTCTTCCAAGCCGGTGCAGAACGTAAAGAAGCAGAATTTAACTTTGGGCCACAATTTAGTTTTAATAAAACTACGGAAACTTATCGTATGTTCGGTGAAGCTGGTGCTAAAAAGATTAAGTTCGCTAACTTTAATGCTCCAGAATTAACCTCTATGGAATCTATGTTTGAAAAGTCTAAAATTAAGGAAGTTTCCTTTCCAAGTAATACCAATACTCCAAAATTGACCAATATATACGCGGTATTTAGTAATTCTACCGATTTTAATGAAGATTATGTCATGCATTTTCCAATTACTACTGAGAAGCTTAAAAACATGAGTTATGCTTTCTATAAATATACCGGTGAGACTGTCGATCTTTCTAGCTTTGATACAAAAAATCTTACCACCATGGCATTTGCCTTTCGTGGTAGTAAAATTAAAAACCTCGATTTTTCAAACAAAAATCTCGAATCTATGGAAGATATGACACATGCTTTCTCGTTCTGTCAGAAGCTCCAAACGATTAATCTTTCTGGGACAAAAACTTCGAATAAATTGAAAAAGATTGAGGAAACTTTTGGTTCTAGCACTATGGACGTGGTTGATCTCTCTGGTTTCGATACTTCTGGCGTCAATACTGTTATATACCTATTCGAGACTGCACCAAATATTAAAACGATATACGTATCTGAAAAGTTCGTTATCGATCCGTCAATCCCTGATAAAGATATGTTTGAAGCTGATACCAAGCTCGTAGGTGGACAAGGTACTACCTATAATAACTCATATATGCGTAAAGAATACGCTCGCATCGACGACCCAAGTAATGGTAAGCCAGGTTATTTCACTTATAAGGCTGCCCCCTAAATTACTTGTGGTCGTAAAATAAAAAACATCACAAAATATTCCCCTGAAAGAACCGGTCCCTCCAAGCCGGTTTTTTCTAAATTTAGAATCAAGATACTTTTTGCTTGCAAAATTCTATTTGAATTTATATTCAGAGTCAACCGCTCTTATTGCGGGCTATGTATTTTAGGCTATTAAATCCTAAATAAAAATCTCATCCACTGATGGAAATTCGAGTTGTCTTGTTCCTGTTTGTTTGAACTGAACTTCTGATTAGCGTGTTTTTGCTTCGCGATATCGCTATTAATCGGCAACATCACCATAGTTTCGCCGCTAGCTTTTTTGTCCTGTAATTTTCGTGCCATCAGTTCCTGATATTCTTCGGAAGCATAGTATTGATTTTCTAGCTTCATATTTGAAACCTTAAGCTCCATCAATTGTTTTTCCTGTAGTTTAGTATTTAAAGTCTGTTGCAGGTTCCAGTTTTTGGTAATCGACTGCACAGAAAAATAAAGCAAAAATACGAACATTGTGGGTAGTAACAAAAACATAATTCGCTCTTTACTAAACAGGGAATGTTTCATCCAATAGCGGAGTTGATTGAGTTTCAGATGTAATTGAATTTTGTTATTTGTTTTCATATTTAGAATTCTCAAGAATATCTGGTGCCGCCCTAATCCTTTCCCCTATTATAGCATTTTATGATAAAATAAAACTACCTTGGGGGCGTAGCTCAGGGGTTAGAGCAGGCGGCTCATAACCGCTTGGTCGTTGGTTCGAGCCCAACCGCCCCCACCAATTAATCTCTGGTAGAGATTAATTGGAATGGCAAACTTACGAGCTATATGGGCTTTTATCTTCGGCATCTTTGGCCGATTTTTCTAGCAGTTTTTTGTGCCTTAAGTTTGTTTTACAAATTTTTCACCAATTCCAAAATACGATTTTCTCGCTCGACCGCATACTTTTCAATCGGTTCACCTTGGAAATTCTTATTTACTTGAATCGCCACGTCTATTGGCACAAATTTTAAGACAAATTCCGCCTCTTTTTCGCCATCGTCCAGGCTTTGTGCACCAATCTCGTTCTCAGTCTCGCATAAATAATAGTAATTATATTGCACCAAAATCACATCTTTGCCATCTTTTTGCATCTTTTGCGTTCGCAGAACTTCGCCAAATTCTCTCACTGATTCCGGCTTCAAAATCATTCCAGTCTCTTCTTTGATTTCTCGTTCCAAAGTTTCAAGGTGTGTCTCATCGCCTTCAATCCCGCCACCCGGAAATTTATAAAAATGATATTTCTCGCTATAAATCATTGCCACTTTGCAGTTTTTATCTAAAATAATCCCGCGTACCGACGGGCGATAAAATTTTTCCAAGTTCGAATCGTAATCTTTTAGATCAATCTTAAAAAGTCGCTGCATAATTCTATTGTAGCACCACCCCCCCACTACTAACCACAAAAGAATATTCTTATTAACTCCACAAGTAGTATTTGACAAAATTATACTAGGCTGTAACTCACATTGACAAAATAACATAAACATGATAGAATACAAGAACTAATTCAATAGTGGATTAGGTAGACCAACCCATTTTACGAATGTATCTGGGTAGTACATTAAGGAGGTATTTCGAATGAATACTACGAGTAAAAGTGCAACCAATTGTTATAGCATAATTAACGGACCAAGCAAGAGTGTTTTGTTTGATTCGTGTCAGTACGCTTATAGTAAGGATGTGAAAGTTCACATAATTTTCGCTATCCCACAGGGTTATTCAAACCACAGTAATGATGCCACTAAGCTGTATCTACCTATGCAAATTACCGATACTGTGATAACCGGAATTCAGCATGAAGACGGTTCTGGGGAGAGTTTTAACCTAGAAGGTTATTGCAAAGTGGATATAGATTATCACATTCGGAATGATGGTGTTTGCCGTTATCAGTATCGCCGATTTACGGCATATTATAACAGCAAGAGCCGTAAAGGAACTTTTACTCTTGTTTCTAATTAAGAATGCTTCCTTTATTAAATCTATGTACCCGGGCGTTTAGTCCGGGTATTTTTTATGTAAAACTACGGATAATGGTTAGGATATTACAGATTAAATCAAATAACTTTATGTGGCGAGAATCATAAAAAAAAAGACTGCTTGCGCAGCCTTTTTTGGAGGTTAATTACAATGGTTATCCCTGACAGTATCTAATACTTTAAATAATTCTTCGGATGGCATTAGACTGTAAAAGCTAAATCCTCCACCTGGTTTTGGCAGAGGCTTAACGCCATAGCTCTCCCATATTTGAGCTGCCTTTTTATTATCATAACTATTATCCCACCAGTCCGGTCGAGGGGAATTACCATTTGGAATAAAATATGCCTCAATATCATCTAGACATTTTTTGGGTTTCCATTCTCCAATTAATCTGAGCTGATTACAGTAAAGCAATGGGTCAGCTCTCATGCAGTCAGTGGAAGACTGTTTAATTGCGGCTATCACCTCATCATTGTTCGGATTTGGGTCATCAGCAAAAAACGGAATTTTACTAAAATACCATAAACGAGATAAATACTTATGGAATATCCTTTGAATAAGTCGCATTGCAGTACAGGGTGCTCCGCCAATAAAAAATATTCTTTCAATTTGGCTCGGTCGGTACATGGCCATCTCGTATGCGACAGCCGCACCAAAGCCACCTTGTGCATGAATTTCAATTTTTTCCTCATGCTGGTCAAAGAAATCAGCCACACTCTCCCGTATACCGTTAATGATAGACCTATCACCGTTATATTGGAAAATTTGCACACGACTTGTGTTGTAATGGCAAGAAACATCCTTAGCATACCATGATTCAGTATCTACAGAATCACCCTCTGCGGGTATAATTAGAATACTAATATCCTTCATTATTATCACCTCCTGTTAAAGTGCAACCTCCATCTAATATTATAACATATTTTACAGATTATAAAAGCATCTAATATGGAACTATTAAACAGTAAAATGGCTCAAGAATGACTATTACTTCATTGACAAAATAAGCATTTTAATGTATAATATATAGATATTATTATATAAATTCACTTAATAATTTATATAAAGTCGCACCTTGAAAGGAGGAAAAATACCACAAAGTATTAGGTGCATCTTGTTTCTAATTCATTTTTAATTTTTACATAAGGGAGGGAAGTATGATAGAAATTGACGAATTCAAGAATTTAAGGAAGTTACAATACGAGGAAGAAAAAACTCAGGCCGAAAAGTTAAAGGAGCAAGTCGATATTTTCGATGCTTCTAATCTGCTTAGAATTTTTGGTACACCAATCCTCATCGCGATTGATTTATTGTATCGTAATGGCCTAGGGTTACTGGCTCTGATTTTGGGCTCAGTTTTAATGATTGCTATTTCGGTAGTCTTACTATTTAAGCTACCTGAGCAGGCGGTCTGGGAAAATACTGACCCAGAAGTTAGGGGTAACTATGCTTACGCTAATATTGTAAGTATGACCACAATTTTAGCTATTATCGGATTTGAAATTCTCAATTATTCGAAAACGGCTATGCAATATTTTTTCTTAATAAACGTGATTTTCTTGGTAGGATATCTACAAATGATGTTTCGCGCCTCGAGCCGTTTTATTAGAAGATGGTCCAGACTAGTAAGTATTGTCAATTATGCTTTTGTTCTAATGATGGCCGGAGCTCTTATTCTCGGTTTACCACTGTTAATCATCGGTGATAATATTCGATATTTTTCCTAACTTAAAATACCCCGAATCCGGGGTATTTTTTCTGCTTAAATTCCTTTGGTTCTAGCTTCGTAAGAAATTTGTTCCTGCTGTTTGTTTTGGTAATCAATTTTTCCCGACAAGAAAAGTTGGTCAAACAATTCAATATCATCGATGTGATCTTCGATATGTTTCCAAACTCGATTCGCGCCATTGTAATATGCCAAATCTTTATTATTTGGTAGCTCACCCGTTCCACGAAAACATCGCTGTACCGCATTGAAAACTGGCTCAATTTTACCACCGGTTAGTTCACGTAATTTACATTGAATGTCATAAACTTCACGAAAATTCTTGCCCTTAAAATTAGCTAAACCAATATTGATATAATGATCGATTCCTGAATCTTCATATTCGCCATTGATGGCTTGTTCTACCGCTTTTGCTACCCCCTCATCAAACTCTTCGTTATTCGGGAAACCGGTCGAAAATGCTTCCACTTCGTGATCCACATAGGGAACCGCACGCAGTACGTGGGTGCCTAATTCATGCACGATTAGACCGCGAGCTCGCTTGGCACTATAGGTCTTGTCTTCTGGAAAATAAATCCGGCGTTCCTCATGATCTGCTGAAGCATTGGTTGCCCCAGCTTTGATTTCTGCGCGGTATGGATTGCTGCCATCCTCATTTAGCTCGTCTTCAATAATTTCATTAACGATATTCACCATTTCTTGTGAGCTAAATTTTTCTTGGTCTTCTGGAATATGTTGCAGGAAACTACCAAAAAATTCGTTTGTCATTTCCGCGAAACGTTCAATGGTTTCTGGCTTCGGCTTAAATCTTTCGCTTCTGGTTTCTGGCATTGGTCCAATTTTATCAAGCAGCTCGGCAAAACTTTGTTTTTGCTCTTCAGTTAAATCCTGTGCCTTAATTTGATCAATCTTTTCATTTAGTAGTGCGTAAAAAGTCCCCTCGTCTGGCTTGCCATAAAGTGCCTCGTTAGCCTCTTTGTGATGTTCTGCCGCGAGTTTCCTTGTCTCTGAGTGCGTGACTGTATTATAGGCTAAATTAGCCACTAAAAAATCATTTTTCTTGAAGCAATCGTCCATCAAATATTCTAGTAATCTACGTTTCCCGCTCGATAATTCTGCGCTTTCGAGTTCTGTTTTTGCTTTTTCTAGGCTACTCAAATTATTTTCGATTTCTGTTTTATCTAAATTTCCGTATTCATAGTTCGGATGAATTAAATCTGGATTGCTTAAAAATTCTTCTTTTGCTTCTTTGGCGTTGGTCGGATTTAGGCGTTCGTAAACCGTCAGGTCTGCACTGGCAATTAATTCTGAGATTTCATCTTCTTTTAATTTTTCTGCTGTATTTTCTAGGCCATCAAAATTAAATTCCTTAGCGCTCTCGATTTTATTTTCCTGGCTCGCTTGCTCAAATTTTTCGCGTGCTAATTCTTGATTAAATTGATTTTCAAGGTTAGTTAATTTTTCAAAAGAGTTTTCTTCGTAATTTTTATTTTCAATCCGATTAAAATTTGAAAATTCTACCATAAAGCTCCAGGTTAATTTTGTATTTTCCTTCAATATATTATAACCTCTTATGCTATAATTTAAATATGAAAAAGAATACTTGGTGGAGGTCAGGCTTTACGATTATTGAGGTAACGCTTGTGTTGGCGATTACTGGTCTGCTTGTGGTTTCCGTCATGGGTTTTCTTTCCGGCAATATTAATAATCGCCGCTATATCGATTCTTATAATGAACTTTCTGCTACACTTAAGTCGGTCTATTCTTCGGTAATTAATGTCAAGAATCCCCGTGAAGCCGATGAGGGTAGTAGTATTTATTGCACACTTAATACTATGTGGAATGAAAACGGTGGGTTAGTTTCTAACTCTACCTCGGACAATTTCCCAGGACGTACTCGCTGTGCGGTCTATGGTAAATTAGTGACTTTTGGTGAGACCAATCCTGAGACTAATCAGCCTGATCATAATGTCCATATTTATGATGTAATTGGTCATATTTACACTCAAAATCTCGATATTGAAAACGCCTCTGGTGATAACGCTCTGGTTTCTTTAAAGAGTATTGGCGCCAATGTTATTACGATGAAAAGTGAAGCTAATACTTGTCGTATGACTACCGCAGGGAATCACGATGTTTATGAGCCACTTTGGCAAGCCCGTATTGAGAATACCGAAAATCATGATTCGTTCGTTGGGGCTTTTTTGGTTACCCGCTCACCAATTTCTGGCACTGTCCACACCTATATTTATGACGAAAAAGGCAAAACTTTTAACATTAATCAATTCATGCGAAAAGTGAATAGTGAATATGTCGGTAATGGTAGCTGTGAATATGGTGGCATCGGTTCCGTCACTAGCGTGGTAGCTGATGCTGGTCTTTATCCTGCCTTTGGCACTCTGAACCGCTCTGAATCTAAAGGCCTGTATCTTGAAAATGTTAAACTTCAGAATAAAAAAGATCTCGATATCTGCGTTGGCTCAGAAAATCATTCCTTGAATAGTATCGGTCGTCGGGCTATTCGTATTCACGCTGATGGTAGCAATTCTACCGCTGTTGAGTTGATTGATATTGATAGTGAGGAAAACCCATGTCGAAGCTAAAGCCTTTTATTAGTCGTCGTGGTGACACTATCATCGAAGTCACTTTCTGTTTCGTAGTTTTTATTTTGGTTTCCGCCATTTCGGTTTCTATGATGAATCGCAGTTATGCCAAAATCCAAAATTCCTTGCAAATCACTACGGTGCGCAATGAAATTGATGCTCAAGCTGAGGCATTGCGTTTTATCCATGAATCTTATATTTCTGAGCGTGCTTTGGTCAAAACTAGCGGCCAGGATGACTCTGGTAAATGGCAAGAATATCGTGCGATTTGGGATCGCTTGACTAGCTTCAATAATGGGATGTCGAATAGTCCAACTGAAATTTCTAAATTTGAAGCCAATAAATGTTCTGAATATTATGATAAAAACAATATTGTCGGCGACAATCACAATATCTTTACCGATAAAGCTTTTATTTTAAATACTCGTAAGCTCAAAGCTTCCGATCCAGAAAATACTATTCTTTCTGCCAAAGATCATCCAGAAATTTTTCAAGAAGCACCGCTGGCTCCTCGCCTAGTTTTCTCTTCGACTTCTACGGCCGGTACTTCGAACGGGGAAGATACCGAAACCACCAATCTTAATGAAATTAATGACGGTACCAATTACAAAACCACTCCAGTTTTTAATAACCTCTATCGTGCCGAAGGTATTTGGATTGTAGCTGTTCGTGACTTTACTAACGTTCCATCCAGTGCACACTTTGATGCTAAATATCGTGAAGATATGGATAAAAATTACCCTCCGGAATTTTATGATTTTCATATTCGTACCTGTTGGTATGGTCCAGGAGAAACCGTCCCGACCACTATTGGCACTATCATTCGTTTATATAATCCGGACTACATGAAGAGAGGTTAGATTAATTTATGCGTCAAAAAATTATACAACCAAAAACCAACAATCGACCCCTTTCTGGCTTTACTATTATCGAAGTGACCCTCTCTTTGATGTTTATTTCGATTCTTCTACTTTCGGTAATTTTTGTCGCAGTACATCTTTCCACCATCTACCAAAAGGGGAATACTATGAACGCAATTAATTCTACTTCACGCCTACTTGTGGATGATTTTCAACGTGGAATTGCTACAGCTCCCGCCCGCTCTCTCTCTGATATTTGTCGTGTCGAGTATGCCTCAAATACTAATGAAATGAATAAATGTTTGCAGGACCAAGCTAGACTTTATGTTTATCAGCAAAATTATGGCACTATCAAGGCTAAGCAAACTGGCAAACTGCTCGAGAGTGTACCGCTTTCTGGTGTCTTTTGTTCTGGTCGTTATACCTATCTCTGGAATACTGGTTATGTGTTAAATCCCACGGATTACGAAATTATGAGCGGTAGTCGCGCCACTTTCAGTAATGGCGACACGGAAATTGACGATTATCGTTTAATTAAAATTGAAGATTCTGATCGTGCTATTTGTCGTTCTCATATGGAAGCTGCCGCTAATAATAATCGTGTTTATCAAGTGGCCGACATCGCCCCAACTTATAGGCTCACTGGCGCTGAATATAAAGAGGTCATGAAAAAGAATAACGAAGATATTGCGCTGTATGATTTTACTGTCTTCGCGCCGACCGAACATGCTCTCACCATGCAGAATTTTTATAGTGGTACTTTCATTTTAGCTACCTTGCGTGGCAATGTGGATATCACTGGCACCGGCGAATTTTGCAAGACGCCACCAGAAATGGGCTTGTCTTCTAGCTTTAATTATTGCGCCATCAATAAATTTAATTTTTCCGCTAGGACATCAGGTCAAAATAGAAAAGGAGAGGAATAATGAAAAAACTATTAATCACTAAACGCGGCTCTACTTCCATTATTGTGACGATTTTTGCCATGCTTTTATTTAGTATTATTGTGGTTGGTTTTGTGCGCCTCACTCTTTCTGAAGCTGGCCAAACTAGTAATTCTGACCTCTCCAAATCCGCCTACGATTCCGCACTCGCTGGCGTAGAAGATGCCAAGGTTGCACTCCTTAAATATCATGAATGTTTGAACCGCTACCAAGAAGGTGGCTCCGATAACAACTGTAAGGAAATTATCGAAGCCATGCAAAATGGTATCAAAAATCAAGACTGCAATACTGTCGCCAATGTCCTCAGTCGTACCACTGATGAGCAAAAAGGCGTAACCATTCAAGAAGTAAAGAACAAGAATCTTGACCAGGGTCGTGGTGCTGATATGATGCAGGCCTATACTTGTGTAACACTTCAGGAAGACCTTAGTGATTATCGCTCTTCACTCAGTAGTGAAAATCGTCTCCGCATTGTACCAATCCGTAGTGACAAAATTAAAGAATTAAAATACGTCAATATTAAGTGGTTCTCTGACACTAATTACGCTAAGCTCCTAAGTAACGGCCATCAGCTATCTTGGAGTGAAAATGCCTCTCTTCCATCCGGTCAATATTCCTTGGTGCCACCATTGATTAATGCCTCATTCTATCAAGCTGACCGTAATTTTAGGATGAGTGATCTGATTACGGCTAGCGGTGACAATTCCACCGACCAGGGAACGATGTATCTAAGACCAAGCAAGAATGGTACCAATGAAATTAGAGCAAGTGAGGTTTCTCGTACTTTTGACAAACATAAGAATGAACTTTTCTATGTTAAGTGTCAGGAAGGTAACTTCTTCTGTTCACTCACTTTTGAAGTGCCAAATACTTTCCATAATTCTAATGATCGTAATACCGGTGCAACTTTCTTGGTGCTATCACTTCCTTATGGTGCACCTGATACTGATTTTGCCATTTCACTTTACGACGCCAAGCGCAATCCAATTGATTTTACCGGCGTGCAAGCTAAGGTTGACTCCACTGGTCGTGCTAATACCCTTTATCGCCGTATCGAAGCTCGCGTCGAATTGATTGATAATTACTTCCCATACCCAGAATTCGCCGTTCAGTTAAATGACGACAAGAATAATGTCACCCGTAAAACTTTCTATACCACCAAAAACTGTTGGTATATGGAAGACGGTGATAAGGATACCTGTCCTGATTATCTGGAAAATGATGACTACGCCAATCCAGAATAATAATCTGTATTATGGACGATAATCTTCAAAAACTAATCAAACCAGCTCCCAGTCGCATTCTTGCAAATATCTACAATCATTACCTGAGTGAAAAATTTTACCAAGAAATGACTCGTACCGGAAATTTTGACGGTTTCGATTTTATTTATTCCGCCGACAACTACGAGAACATTTCTGTTCTAAAATTTAGCAGCAAAAATCCGAACCTAAAATTTACTCTCGCAACTTTTTTCGACCAATCAATATTTGACGAAAAACTAGCAGAACGCGCCATCGAGCGAGTCTCGATTATTTTTAAAACTGATAAAACTAGTGCCAGTGATCTAAAAAGTGAACTTAAGAACTTGCATCACATTCCGTGGTCGACACAGAATCAAATTAGTGATACGGTTAATTCGCTCAATTTAAAACAAGAGCAAAATTATCAATTCAATCTAACCATCTTTTTTACTAATATAACTCATGAGCTAAAGCCACTAGCCACCTATCTTTTGAATAGAGTCTCTTTAATTTTAGACCAGCTGATCTATCTAGATAAAAATATCTATTTTTTAGGTGACGATAATTATTCGGATTTTTCAGATGATGAAAATTTTATCGGCCTACAAAAAGAAATCTTTAGTCTAGGTGAGCTCAAAGATATAAATTTAGATTCAGTTTTATTAAATTTTGAGCAAATCATTAGAGAGGATGACTTCGTCGATAAGATTTATCAAAATATTCTATCTGGGCCGCAAATTTCTGATGAATTAATCTTTGATAACAGCGGATCAATTATTCAAGAAGATTATTGGACCCAAATTCAAAAATCAGAAATCGAAGAGCTAATTACGAAATTAAGTATTGAAACTTAATTAAATACGGAAACTGAATTCTTGGTGTAAATATTTGACAGAAAAATCGTTGTAGATTATAATAATTACATACGTCGCGGGGTAGAGCAGCCTGGTAGCTCGTTTGGCTCATAACCAAAAGGTCGTTCGTTCAAATCGAACCCCCGCCACCAAGTTTTAGAACCATCAGGTTCTTTTTTTATGTAAACTCCTCATCTTGGTATTTTAAATATCAAAAATGAAAGCCACAGTTTTTATCTCCGCCTATAGTTCATCCTACTTGTAGGTATGAGTTTTTACATCAAATTCTTGGCAGCTATTCTCACGATATCTGAGAAACTCTCATTGATATGTGGCATTGAGGCATGCTCTAAGAGTGTTAGGTCACCATACATGCCAGCCACGATCTCCATCACCGTGAGATCGGCATTCTTGGCTACGATTGTCGCACCGAGTAGTTTTTTATCTTTATCGCAAATCAGCTTCAAAAATCCTAGTTTCTCTCCCGCAATTAGGGAATGAGTGGTTTCGATTTCTGGTACAATCACAATCTTACATTTAATACCACGTGACAAGCAGTCTTTTTCTGTTAGGCCTACGGTTACGATTTTTGGTGTCGTATTTAATACGGTTGAGAAGTGGCGATAGGTTAGGGTTAATTTATTGCGCTTTAAGATATTATTTACTGCCAGAGTTCCTTCGTAAGCAGCCTTTTCCGTCGAATAGCCCACTAATTGTTTCAAAGGATTCGCGGCCACATCTCCGGCCGCAAAAATATGACTTACGCTAGTTTCGAGCTGATCATTTACGATAATACCTTGTTCACTAAATTTAACTCCAGCATTGTCTAATCCAAGTTCCGTGTTTGGCCGATTATTAATTGCAAAAACAATCGCTTCTACACGCACTGTTTTTTCGTCAGCGCCACGTTTCATCGTCACTTTTACCGTAGCTACTCGACGTCCATTCGAGACAGTTTCGTTTTTGTCTTTCTGAATCGCCACAACCTTTGTGTTGGTGAGAATCTTAATTTTTAGTTCTGACGTCAATTTATTGGTTACTACCTCTACCGCTTCTTTGTCATAACCTTCCAGAATCATCTCTTCTTTTTCTACTAGAATTACCTTGCACCCCATCTTCGCTAGGTATTCCGCAGTTTCAATTCCTTTTTTCCCGGCGCCCACTACTAAGACGATTTTCGGCAGCTTCTTTACGCGCATAAAGATGTCTTCCGGCAAATAGTAATTTGTAGTTTCAATTCCTGAAATCGCATTAAGATCCATACTTCTGCCAGTGCAGACCAAAAAGCGCTTCGCTGAATAACGTTTATTCGCTACAGCTATTTCATAAGGTGAAATAAAATGCGCATCGCCATGAATTAAATCGATCTTAAAATTTGCGAAAGATTTTTTCTTGGCTAGAATATATTTTTTCACCCGCTTTTGAATAGTTTCAAAAAGGGAAGGATAGTTATATGTTAGAGTGTCTTGATTATTGCTTAACTGTAAAAACTTTTTCGCTTCGTAATATTGGTTTGCGATATCGGAAGCTGAAAGTTGTGCTACGCGATAAATATCGGACTTGCTGCCAACCAATTCGTTCTCGATCATTGCTACGCGAATTTTGCTTGCAGCTGCCGCTCTTGCCGCCGACATTCCTGCTGCACCGCTACCGATAATTATCAAATCATAATCAAATTTTTCACTCATCATTCATCCTTCTCTAAACCAGTTTGTTTCTTTGCTCAATCATGAACCCCAAGTCAGTATTAAACTTTTTTACCTCGTTCGCTAATTTCTTATCGAATTCACTTTGAGTTACAATAGTTTTCTTTTCTGCCCAAGACACCACTTTTTTTACGATAAATTCTACTGTCTGTGTATCTAGTTCTGGAATATTTTCAATCTTGCATTCCGTCTTTAGAATTTTCTTGATCAACTTATCTGTCACTGGCAGATTTTCGCTATTCTTTTTACGCATTAAAAACCTCCTGCCACTAATTTAAAAGCAATCAGAAATAATCCTAAAGTAATGAAAAGAATACTTGAAATCAGTTTCGTGAAATCTAAATTATCTAGACGCCACTTTTGAATTTCCGCAGCTGTCTTACCGTGGCGAATGCTTAACTTCAATACTACTAGCGGCATCACTGAAATCGCCGTATAGGTTAAAATCATTACAATCTGCCAAAGCGCTGGTAGCTTCAAAAAACTATCGGCTGAAACCAACATTAAAGCTAAGATGAATGGTAGTTCCGCCACCACTGACAAAACACCTAGTGAAAAGGCCTCAATATTACTAGATGAATTTGCCGCGCGTTTGCGGATGTATCGGATGATTGACTTTGGCAACCAAAGTTCCGTGGATCTGTTGGTTTTATAGTAGAAGAACCACACGCAAATTGCAAGACTAAAAATCAAACAAATTAAAATCGTCAGACACAGGATGGTTAAATTGCCACCAAATAGCATCATTAGAGCATAACAGATAGAGGTTAGGAGTAAACTTGTTAAAAAGATGTAGCCTACGATGTAATTTGAAAGAAGATTTTTCGTTTTCTTCTTTAAGTACCTTCCGGCGCTTTCACGATACAGCAAAAGAAATACCCCCGTGCTGAGTTGCATGGAAGACTGGGCTAGGGCACTCAAAATTATCACCCCGAAAGTCAATAATAAAGTTTGAACCTCCATTTAGCTATATTATATCATGCTTATGGTCAATCATATCTTGCTTATGACAATTTATAACTTGCTTATGCTAAAAATTTTTAAGGCTTCTTTCTATCTGTAAAATCAAAAATCTTTCCGCTTATGCTTCTCCTTTTTTCTTAAACTTGCTAAATTGCAGTCAAACAAATTAAGTGAGGTAAATATGAAAAAAGTACAATTCAGAAAGCGACCAGAAAAACCGATTATGTGGTGTTTTGCTACTGGTCTATTTTTATTATTTTTGTCCATCTTATTTTTAGAATTTTCCAGCGTCAAAAAGGATGACGCCTGGAATCCTTTAAGTCTAAAAAGAGATGGAAGTCCCCAAAATTATTATAATATCGGTAAAGTTCCACAGAGGGCCGAGCTACTTGGATCTGTAAGTCTCGGCTCTCTGACGGGGAATTCATATTCTGAAATTATTTTTGCTGAAGCCCCCACCGATGCCGAACATCGCAGTGTTTTGCCGGACCCTAAACCCTGTCCAGAGGGAAAAATTCGTAATCCCTTAACTAATCGTTGTATAAAAACCTATGACGAACGTCATAAAAAGAAACCGAAAAAACCTCAAGAGCCAGGAAAGACTACAGAGCCAAAAGCTCCTCAGAAAAAACCTAAACAACCTAAACAGCCAAAACCTACTAAGCCTAAACAGCCAAAACCAACTGAAGATATTGCTAATAAACCCTGTAAACCTGGCTATATCAGAAATCAGGAAACCCATCGTTGTAATAAAATTGCCACACCAAAACCAAATACACCAAAGCAATGTAAACCCGGATATTATTTAAATCAAGCTACTCATCGCTGTAATAAGGAGAATTCTCATGAAAATCAACCAAAGATCTGCAAGACAGGCTATTACCTTAACCCTCAGACGCATCGTTGTAAAAAGATTAGTCCTGCAGGAAATGCAAAGAAACCATGCGAAGTGGGTAAAACAATCAGCCCAAAGAGCGGCCGTTGTGTAAAAATCCCAGTACCAAAGACTCCTAAAACTTGTGGTGATGGCAAGGAGTTAAATCCCGCCACTAACCGTTGCAAGAAAATTGACTCAAAAGATGAAAAAACTCCTGCACCTTGTAAAGAAGGTTATGAGCGAAATCCAGAAACCCATCGTTGTCGTAAACAAAAGGCCAATACCGGTGCCACCGATAAGCTTGAGGTACCAAAAACTGGCGACCCTGAAAAAACACCCAAGCAATTTAATGGCTCTACGGCAATTATCGGCTCTTCGGTAGCTGGCATCGGTCTTCTACTCTTCCAATTCCGAGTTGAATTAATTGAATTTGTAAAGAAAATTTTCATTAAAAAATAGCCAAAAATCTCAAAAATCTTTTTAATTTTTCTCATCCACCCCTATTAATTTAATAATTAGCAGTCTTGACATTAGAGTGCTAATTAGCTATACTTAAGACAAATTAGCAGAATAACCGCTAAAGTGCCAAAAATAATAAACAAGGAGTATTTATGAGTAAAATTATTGGTATTGACCTTGGTACAACTAACTCCGCTTTCGCCTACATGGTAGCCGGAAAGCCGGAAGTGATTACCAATGCTGAAGGTGATCGCACCACCCCATCTGTCGTGGCTGTGACTAAAAAAGGTGATCGTCTCGTTGGTAAAGTTGCCCAACGTCAACGTGTTACTAATCCAAAGAACACCATCTATGGTATTAAGCGTTTGATTGGTCGTAAGTTTGATGATAAAGAAGTTCAACGCGATCTCGACATTATGCCATACAAGATTGTTAAAAAAGGTAACGGTGTCGCTGTTGAAATGGATGGCAAGGAATACACCCCAGAAGAAATCTCTGCCATGATTCTTTCCAAGATCAAGGCTGATGCTGAGGCCTTCCTTGGTGAAAAAGTTACTGAAGCTATCATTACCGTTCCTGCCTACTTCGACGACTCTCAGCGCCAAGCTACCAAAGATGCTGGTAAAATCGCCGGTCTTGAAGTTAAGCGTATTATTAATGAGCCTACTGCCGCCGCTCTCGCTTATGGTCTAGAAAAGAAGAGCGAAGAGAAAATCGTGGTCTTTGACCTTGGTGGTGGTACCTTCGATGTTTCTATCCTAGAATTAGGTGACGGTGTCTTCGAAGTGCTTTCTACGAACGGTGACACTCACCTTGGTGGTGAAGACTTTGATAACCTCATCGTTAACTTCCTCTGTGATAAATTCAAAGAAGAATCCGGTATCGATGTTAAGAAAGACGCTGCCGCTATGCAACGTATTAAGGATGAAGCTGAAAAAGCTAAGAAGGAACTTTCTTCCGCTAAGGAAACCGAAATTAACCTTCCATTCCTTTCTGCCGATTCTGACGGTCCAAAACACTTTGAATACACTTTGACTCGCTCAAAGATGGAAGAATTGGTCTCCCCACTGATTGATCGTCTTGCTGACCCAGTTCACAAGGCTCTTAAGGATGCCAAGCTTTCCACCAGTGATATCAATGAAGTCGTGATGGTTGGTGGTATGACTCGTATGCCAGCTGTGGTTGAAAAAGTAAAGGAACTCTTCGGTAAAGAACCCATGCAAGGTGTTAACCCAGATGAGGTCGTAGCTGTCGGTGCTGCTATTCAAGGTGGCGTACTTCAAGGTGACGTGAAGGATGTACTTCTTCTCGACGTTACTCCGCTTTCTCTCGGTATCGAGACCATGGGCGGTGTTTCCACCAAGCTTATTGAACGCAATACCACTCTTCCTACCTCTAAGTCTGAGACTTTCTCCACTGCTGCTGACAATCAGCCACAGGTAGAAATTCACGTCTTGCAGGGTGAGCGCGAAATGGCTTCCGACAATAAATCTCTCGGTCGTTTCGTACTTGATGGTATTGCTCCAGCTCCACGTGGTGTCCCTCAGATTGAAGTTACCTTCGATATCGACGCTAACGGTATTCTAAACGTTACTGCTCGCGACAAGGGAACCGGTAAAGAACAGAGTATTACTATTCAAAACTCTGGCAACATGTCCAAGGAAGATATTGAAAAAGCTCAAAAAGACGCCGAGCTCCACGCTGATGAAGACAAGAAGAAGCGCGAAGCTATCGATGCTAAGAATCACCTAGAACAAGCTATCTATCAATACGAAAAAATGCCTGATGAGTTCAAGGATAAAGTCTCTGATGAAGATAAAGAAACCATCAAGAAGGCAGTCGAAGAAGCTAAGGAAGTCCTAAAAGACACCAACGCCGAAGCTTCCAAATACGAAGAAGCCGCTAAAGAATTAGCTAACAAAGTAATGCCAATCGGTGCCAAACTTTACCAAGCTAACTCTGCCGACCAAGCTAACCCAGAAGCTGGAAAATCTAACCCAGATGAACCAGTCGAAGGTGAAGTTGTCGACAAATAAGACTGCTAAGATCTTGAATCTCTAAATACCTAAGGCACTAAACAGCACCCCGCCCCGGCGGGGTGTTCTGTATTTACAACATATATGCTAAAATAAAGCAAGTTAAAGAGTTCATTATGAAAAAATTTATTAAACAATTCCAAAAAACTTCTAATCTCGCTAAGTTAGATCTAATCATCAAGTTTCTGATTGCCTTTTCTGGTGTCGCACTCACTATCATGCATTTCATCGATCCGGTAACCTGGCATAAGTTGCCAAGTTATCTCGTGACGATCATCTTGCCTTTCATCCCGGACCTAATTGAGAAAATTAATCTTCATACCTCGACTAAGCTTCGTCTTGCCTATAGTCTCTTTTTGGTTATCGCCATGGTCTTCGGCATCGATCTTGATTGGTATAAAACCCTGATTATTTTTGGTTCTCCGAGCTATGATAAAATCGTCCACACTTTGTCTGGTGTATTTTCCACCTTTCTCGCCAAAGAAATCCTCGATAATGTCTATGATGGTAAAGATTCTGCCATAAAATCCACTTCCACTTCAAGTACCTCAGCCGTGAAAATTAAGAAATACTCCACCGACATCCCTTTTATCTTTATTGTTTATTTTGTTTTCTTTATAGCGGCTGCAGTGGAATGTTTTG
>CAUUCV010000002.1:0-19151 GCA_963543745.1 uncultured Candidatus Saccharibacteria bacterium
AAATACTCCACCGCCTTCGCTTTTCTCTTTATTGTTTCTTTTGTTTTCTTTATCGCGGCTGCCTGGGAATGTTTTGAATTTTCCTACGATCAGCTTTGTGGCGGACATATGCAAGAACTCAATGCTCCGGGTGTCGGCGATACCATGTGTGATATAATTTCTGCTGGTATCGGTGGTCTAATTTTTGCCTTTTTCTTACGCAAAGAGTAATTTTTTCAAAATAAAATTCAGTCGAAAAATCTAAAATAAATTTATCAAATGAAAGCCAAAAACTCTTCCAAAAATCAGGATTACATGCAACAAGTCACCGCTCGCGAAACCGAAATTCTTTTGCAAGAGCTTAAAAAAACCTTAAATAATAATGTTCCAGGTGACGTTGTGGAATTTGGCTGTTATAAGGCTGATACCTCTGTACTTTATCAAAAACTTTTGGAATCAATGGGGTATGGCGCCCCTATCCAATCGGAAAATCAAGCCAATCAGTCAAGCCAAAAAATACTCTGGCTCTACGATTCTTTTGAAGGACTTCCTGCCAAAACCCGTGAAGATAATTCGGCAGCTGGTGATGCTTTTCAGGCTGGGGAATTACTTGTTACCAAGCGTGAAGTTATCGAAAAATTTAAGAAAATGGGACTTAAACTTCCTAAAATCAAGAAAGCCTTTTTTGATGACCTTGATATCATATATGATATACCGGAAAAAATTTCTTATGCCTTTCTGGACGGTGATTTGTACCAATCCATCAAAACTAGTCTGCGTCTCGTTACCGACAAAATGTCGCAAGGAGGCGTAATTATTGTGCATGACTATAATAATCCAGAGCTACCAGGTTCCGCCCGTGCAGTCGATGAATGGTTAAAATCCCATCAAGCCAAAGTCGCTAGTTTTCGCGTCGCCGAAACCCTCGCGATTATTTATTGCGCCTAATAATTTTTCGAAAATTTCTGAAGAGAAGGTGATTCGCATTGGTATCGATGTTATACTAAATCTATAAAAGGAGTAATTATGGGCGTAGAAATTGAAGGTAGAATCATCGATATTAATCCAGAAGAAACCAAAAATAAACTCTTAGAATTAAATGCCAAGCCACTAGGATTCTATAATTTCAAAAGATATACTTTTGATTCAATTCCAAAATCCAACGCTCGTTGGGGAAGACTCCGAACAGATGGTAAGAAAACGACTTTAACCGTAAAAGAGATTGTCGATGATTCGCTTTCTGGAACTAACGAATGGGAAGTTACCGTAAATGATTTTGATGAAGCCTTAATGATTCTCGAAAAACTTGGCCTGTCGCATAAAACTTATCAAGAAAATACCAGGGATGAGTTCCTACTAGGTGACTCTAAAATCTCAATAGATCATTGGCCAAAGCTCGGGTATATTCTCGAAATCGAATCTGAAAAAGTTGAAGATGTAAAAAACTGTGCAGAACTTTTAGGTTTTGATGAAGATGAAATTATCACTACCGATATTAAATCGTTATATTTAGAGCGGGGAATAGATTTGGATGATTTACGTGAACTTAAGTTTTAAAAATTAAATACAAATAAAAAAACGACCATACAAATAGTCGTTACATAATAATGGTAAGCTTTTGCTATCGCAAAATCTTTTCATTCTGCGTCGGTCAAATAAAGAAAATAAATTTTCTTTATTTTTCCTCCTTGAATGGTCGGGGCGACAAGACTCGAACTTGCGTTTATCCCTTGGGACGTTCCGCAAGTTCGATTAAGCTAAACACAAATAAAAAACGACCATATAAATAGTCGCAATATGATAATGGTAAGCTTTTGCTATTGCAAAATCTTTCCATTCTGCGTCGGTCAAAATAAAGAAAATAAATTTCCTTTATTTTTCCTCCTTGAATGGTCGGGGCGACAAGACTCGAACTTGCGACCTCAGCGTCCCAAACGCCGCGCGCTACCAACTGTGCCACGCCCCGAAACACTACTCTTTTAATCTACCACATTTCCGTTAATTATGCAATAAATATGTTAAAATTATAGATATGAATAATTCAAATACTGATTCGAATCGTCCTAAAATCAAATTTGTGAAATCAAATAATAACAAATCGAAGAAAAATGGCCCTTCGAACACCTTTCGCTCGCTCTTTTCTACCTTCTTATTAATTATTTTATCGCTTGCTTTTTGGAATTATCTTACTGGTAATGGTGAAAACACTCATAAGGAAGTGCCGCTTTCCGAGGTGATTGCTGAGGCTAACCAGGAAAATGGTAAAATTCAGGAAATTAATGTTGCCGGCAATAACCTTACTATCACCTATAAGGATCAAAAAGCCAAAAAATATTCCAAAAAAGATGGCGCCGGCACGCTATATGATCAGGGCCTCACGGTCAAATGTACCGATAAGACCGGAAATGAGGCTACCGAATGTTTGAAAAAATACCCAAACATCACCTATTCTGATGATATCGATCTTCTTGGCATCATTCTCAATATCGCCTCTCTCCTCATCCCAATTGCTATCGCAATCTTTCTCTTTAGTCGCATGCTTGGCCAAGCGCAAAGCGTTAATAAAGAAAGTATGAGCTTCGGTAAATCTCGTGCCAAACTTTACGGTCCAGATAAAAAACGCGTCCTTTTCACTGACGTGGCTGGCAACGAAGCCGCCAAACAGGATCTTTCCGAAATCGTCGATTTTCTTAAGAACCCTAAAAAATACGAAAAGCTTGGTGCTAAAATTCCTCGCGGTGTCTTACTCGCCGGCGATCCAGGTACTGGTAAAACTCTCATGGCGCGTGCCGTAGCTGGTGAAGCCAACGTTCCTTTCTTTAGTATTTCCGGTTCTGAATTCGCTGAAATGTTCGTCGGTGTCGGTGCTTCTCGTGTCCGCGACCTCTTCAGTAAGGCTAAGAAAAACGCCCCAAGCATTATCTTCATCGATGAAATTGACGCCGTAGCCCACAAACGTGACTCTCGTGGTGGTGCTGGTCGTGAAGATGAGCAAACTTTGAATCAAATTCTCGTTGAGATGGATGGTTTTGATAATGAATCCGGCGTCATCGTGATTGCCGCCACTAACCGTATCGATATGCTCGACAAGGCTCTTCTTCGTCCAGGTCGTTTCGATCGTCATGTCGAGGTAACTTTGCCAGAGCGCAAGGATCGTCTCGAAATTTTGAAGGTACATTTCAAGAACAAGCCAGCCGTTGAATCGATTGATCTTGAATCTCTCGCCAAGAAAACTGCCGGTTCCTCTGGTGCTGATCTTGCCAATATTGCCAACGAAGCCGCCATCACTGCTGCGAGAGTTGGCCACAAAGAAATCACCAATAAGGATCTCACCGAAGCTTTCGAACGCGTGGCGATTGGTCCAGAACGTAAATCCAAGGTGATGAACGACGAAGAAAAGAAGCTTACCGCCTATCACGAAGCTGGCCATGCCGTAGTTGGCCACGTCCTTCCAGATTCTGATCCAGTGCATAAAATCACCATTATTCCTCGTGGTCATACCGGCGGTGTTACTTGGTTCTTGCCGCCAGAGGATCGCAGTTATAAAAATATTTATGAACTCAAGGATGTGATGGCTCGTGCTATGGGCGGTCGTATCGCGGAGAAAATTATCTTCGGTGAAGACCGTGTCACTACTGGCGCCGCTTCAGATTTGAAACATATTGCTGAACTCAGCAAAGATATGATTCTGCGCGAAGGTCTCGGTACCAAGACTCGTAATCAAGTTTTTCCATCTGAAGAATCGTCTTACTACGCCCTCACCAGTGGCAAACCATATTCTGAAAAAACCGCTGAGCTCATTGATCAAGAAATGCGCGCTTTCACTGATGAAGCCGCTAAGCGCGCGGAAGCTGTCTTGCTTGCCAACCGTGAAATTCTCGATCGCGTAGCCAATGCACTTCTCGAAAAAGAAACCCTCGAAGAAGAGGATCTCAAGGATATTTTCGAAGGTAGCAAGTTGCCAAAGGAAGCTAAACTTTACTAATAAAAGAATGCTAAACCTTACTAATAAAAGAATACTAAACTTTACTAATAAAAGAACGCCAAACCTATGCAAATCAAAAGTCCTTATTACCGCGTTTCCGTCAAAGCCAAAATCAACTTTAACGGAAAAATTCTATTAGTTAAAGAAGATGGTAAGAAGTGGGATTTACCAGGTGGTGGGATTGAGCATTACGAGACCATAGATGAAGCCCTAAAAAGGGAATTAACTGAAGAAATTGGCGTAGGCGAGTTTATCATCACTTCCGGTCCCAAAATCTTTAAGATGATTGATGCTGCAGCGAATAGACCACTTATCTTCATTATTTATGAATTAGAATTAGACTCTGCCACTGAATTCCACCCATCAGATAACGTTGAAATTGGTCTATTTGACCCGGGAAAAATTCAGGACACCGTCTCCTACTCCCCGGAATATTCTGGCTATATCAGAGAATAACAAAAGTAGATCAATTACAGGATTCTATAGTTAATTCCATCGAAAAACAGCACGTCATTATCCGTTAAATGATGAACTTTAAATCCTTTAGAAGTAAGTTTCTCTGTGGCTTCTTTTACTCTTTCGAAATATTTTTCTTTGTGGGTGTGCGGAATAACCACTTCATTAAAAATCCCCATTCCATTAAAATTTTCTAGATTTGGTGCTAATTTTGAATTGTCAAATTTTTCTGCACCTTCAATTGTTGGACAGCAAACTATTGACCCTGCACTTGATCCGATATAAATTCCGCCTCTGCTAATAAAATTTTTAATAGCCCTATCTGCGCCACTTTTCTTCAATTTTTCCATCAAATAAAAAGTATCTCCACCAGCAACTAATAAAATATCAGCCAGGGCAAGCGATTCATCGATCTCTTCTTTCGTTTTATTTTTTAAATCTAAATCGGTTACTTCGATTCCATATTTTTGTAAGGCAATTTTATCAGCTTCGACAAAATCCTTATTTTTGTATGGATCACCAGCAGTCGGAATAAAGGCGGCTCTTTTTCCAGTTAATTCACCGCCTTCATTTTTGCTAATTTTTCCCATGGTCATCATGGCATAAGATGCAAGATATACTTTCATGACAATCGTCTCAAAGTTTCCATTTATCCTTAGATTAGTTTAATGCGGATTCCAATCACTCCAAATTCTACCTGCTTCTCTTCGGAATAAAATTCTCCAAGCACCTCTAGTAATTCTTGTTTCGTCATAGAACTATCCGCCAGAATAGAAATATCGAAATCTTCAAATAAATTAGCAAAAGAATTATATCGCAAGAGTCCAACTACCTCTGCCTTGAATTTTTCGTCATCCGATTTCGCAAACTCAATAATATCCCCAAGCTGAATTGATTGTCTCTTTTTGTCATAAAGACGAAGCTCGATTCGCTTAGTCCCGTCCTTAATGAAATCAAAATATTTTGGCTGCAGATTCATCTCGTGTACTTTCATATTTTTATTATATTACAGTGTTACAATACGAGAGGATTTATCTTATCACTCAGGGATTCCTTTTTTTATTTAAATATTTCTTTATATTAGTTATATCCTGCTGATCCTTGGGAAGATTACGTGATTCCTTAAAAGCTAAAATCGTTTTAATATCTTCAAGATTAAATTCATCACCCTCTTCCATGTTAAAATAATCTTTTTTATCAACAACTATCTCTAATGTGTCACTTAAGTGATAGAAATTGCAAGAGTTTAATTTATCGGGTGTCATCTTTAATCTATCTTTTACATCATTGAATAATTCTTCGGATATACATAAGTCAATATCAGAACATATTTCACGAATCCCCCGTAACACTAATGACGCTCCAGAGAGAACATAGTATTCATTTTTAGGCAATTTTAAGTCTCTTAGCCGTCTTATAATTTCTTGTCTATTCATCGCATAAATCTATAATTTTATATCTATTATAATATAGCTAATCTTGTAGTTATTTCACTTTTGACATCATCTCCAAATATTACTTCTATGTAAGAATAGAATTTACCTATTTTGATGGCAATAACTTTACCGTGTAATGTTGCAAAGGTGCTGGGCTATTACGACATATTGCAAGATTGGTAAAATGTGATAAAATAAAAATTGACGAATATAATCGTTGAACATTTTAGTGCATTTCTTATGGTGACAAAGCATTTCAGTCTATTGTATATGTGTGGATCCAATTGGACCGCAATAAGCTGCTATGTTGTCAATATATTCATATTTTTGCAGAAAGGATGGTGGCTACTATGAAAAAGAAGCTTCTAGACGTAAAACGCACTCCCTACAAGACTGTGCAAAAAAATGGCGCAATGAATTGCGCAAATTGTAAAGGCGGCAGTTGTAACGGAGGGGGCGGCGGAACTTCCTGTGGCGGTGGTGGTGGACATTAATTTACACCACTGAGTTCATGCCGACTTATGCTAAAATATAAGAATGCAAGATTGTTTGGTCTCACACATGCCATACCTTCTCTTCTGGTCCGGAACCAAAATTCCGGGCCTATTTTTTGTCTAAACCCTATAAAAATGTTATAATATTATAGAGAATTATCTCTGGGACCTTAAAAACTGTAATCTTTAGAAAGGAAGGTGTTTTAGATGAACATCAATTTTATCCCAATCCTGGTAGTTCCAGCGGTTCCATATAAAGGAGGAATAAGATTTCTCCACCGCGAGAACCAGATCGACATCAGCCACGATATGGCTGATGAAGTTTGGAAGATTTTGAGCTTTTGCAATGGGTATACAAATGTTTCATCTATTATTGAAATTTCTGGCTTACCCAAAAAAGACGTTATGGAAATTCTCATTGAGCTAGAGGATATGGAACTAATAGTTGATTCAAGACATCAATTCATGCATTTTCACCGTATTAGTAATTACCCGTCAGCTGTCAACTCAGATCTTACTCAAGATGAAGTCGAAGCTTACACTAAAAGTGAAAGGTTTCCGGTTAAATCTGGTGAGGCTATCCAGTTTGATTACAACACATCTTCGGCATTATTTACAATCAGAAAAAAACGGCGTTCTTGTCGCTTTTTTTCTAAAAAGAAGATGACAGTCAATCAAATCGGTAGCATATGTCACTTCGCCTACTCTATTTCAGATCATTCAGTACCGAGCGGTGGAGCACTCTATCCGCTTAAGATTTATGTACTAATAGAAGAGTCTCAAGATGGACTGAAGTCTGGCTACTATGAGTATGATGCTGAACAAAATCGTCTCATCCGCTTCAATGACGAGGTTGATTCTGAACAGTTGAAATACTGTTTTAATCAAGAAGAAATACCTTTTGGCTCTTTTGTGCAAATCATCATTGCAGCAGACCTTGAACGTCAACCGCACAAGTACGCTAATCGTGGCTATCGCTTGACACTTATCGAAGTAGGTCATGTTGCGGAAAACATTAGCCTCTATTGTGCTGAGCAGGGTCTTGGTGCTTGCGAAATGGGCGGCGTCCAGGATGAACCACTAAGGCAAGAACTCGAACTTTCTGGCAGTATTTGGCCTATACTTGCAGTTTCAGTAGGTTATTCATCAGAGCTCGAAACAGAACAATTTAACAAGATTCGTTTCGTCGAAGAACATATTGGCGTAGGTCATCCGGTTAAAGATGTATGGACAAGTGTTTTTGATGGCGATGGTTCATTCTTTGGCGCTACGACTACTTATTTAGATGAATATAGCAATGTTCAATATGCTGGAGCGACCAGCCCATCGTATGTTGATGCCGTTTTTAAGGCAACTATTGAGGGTTATGAGCGCTATCAATCCGGTCAAGTACGAGTGGATTTCCGAGGCTGCGCAAACCAAGTGCCAGGAAAGTGGCTTGATCCCAAAATGTATTTTCCACTCACGGAGGAACAAGCCAAGAAGTGCGGGGTAAAATTCTTTACGAACGATCTCATTATTAACTGGACCTTAGGAACTAATTATGACGGTTCTAAAATCTATATTCCATCCGATTTGGTCTACTATGGCCAGAAAGATGACGAAAACCGCATTTACTACGGCAATTCATCTGGCATTGCGGCTCATTTTGACTTCGACGAAGCTAAGAGACGAGCCGTCGTTGAACTAATCGAGCGTGATGCATTGATGCGTAGCTGGTTTTCTCAAGAGTCTCCGCATCGAGTCGATGAAAAGATTCTCCCGATTCATGCCAGAAAACGCATTACTCATTGGATGAAGCAAAATCGTAAATTGATCGTTCTTCAGATTCCGAGCGATTTTGGAATGGTCTTCGAGACAGTAATTACTAGTGATGAATACCCGTGTTTCATAAGTGGAGCGGCGGCTACTATTGATATAGATTCTGTGGATAGTATGATTCTAAAGTCTATACAGGAAGCGGAATATAATCTTCTGTTAGCCTTACGACATCCAGATATAACTCCGGTGGACCCGCTCAGTGTTTCTGTACCAGAAGATCACGGAAGGGTTTACTACTTTAAAGAAAATGCCGACAAGCTTCATTGGCTTTGGAAAAATGTGACCTCAGAGGGCTACATTCAAAAAAGTAAGATAGTGAAAAGCCTTAATTGGTTCTATAATGAACGTTTACAACTCGTAACGGTAGATTTGTCCGATAAGAAATCGGATATCAAGATTGTCCGCGCATTTAGTCCATGGCTTGTACCTATCAATTTCGGATTCGATTCGGCACATTATACGCATTCAGTCATTCAACATTCAGTCAGCGTCAATCCAGACAGCCTGAGAATGCCGCACTACTTTGCTTAAGGATTAGAGTTCAATAAAAAAGCACGGTGTTATATCCGTGCTTTTCTATTTACAAAACAATCTTAAATTCTATATATTTATCAGCGAAAGCATCTTCGATTCTTTTGTTGGTTTTTTCAAGATATTTTTTAACTAAGTAATATCCGAGTGAATACCCTGCCCAGCGTGGTAACTCATCGTTACCATTAAAGAAAATCTCATCATAGTTATATTCATTAGAGTCTAATTTATTTTGGATTAGGTTTAGTATCTTTTTGTTCTCATCATCAGAGCATTCGAGGACAGTTTTAATAAACAAGGATTTTTCAGATTTATTTTTTACAAAATCGGCTTCAAGCGCACAGGCTAGTCCTTCGAAAATCAAAACATCGAAGAGAGAGTTTACCCACTCATCATTTTTACTCCAGCGAGCCGCGTGGCAAAATTCGTGGACTAACGTTTCAGAAATTAGATTTTTAGTTGCTTTTTCGTCATCAATATTAATGCGAATAAAATCAGAAGAAAATGTATACCCACCAGCACCATTTTCAGGTATAATCATCGGGATTCGGTTAGTAACCACAACATCGATATCCCAGTCTACTTTTAACTTTGGGAAAGCATATTCTTGAGCTGTTTTTACAGCGGCCTCTATCATCTCTCGCTTATCTGAAAGATTGCCATTAGCTTCTGTGATTAATATATTTACCTTATTTTTCATTAGAGCAATAATATCATATTTAACGCAAAAAATCAGTCCTATTGCTACATATATAGGACTACGCAAAGGGATAGCTTTACGTTTGCGTTACAACACGGAACAGGCTTTTTGTATTGCTTTAAATATGCCGTATCTGTTATAAAGCTAAATCCACCATATAATTTGATGATTGATTTTTAAAAATCCATTTGGATGAGCTTAGGATATTAATTTAAGTATAGAACCTACCTATTTTGATGGCAATATTCTTACCACATTATGTTGCAAAGGTTGTGAGTTAATACGTAATTATTGACATTTAACCATAAATGTTATATAATGCAACCAGATTCTGATATTCAGATAGAAGCCTATGTTTACTACTCTGGATAGGCCAGAGTAGTTCATTTAGAAAGAGGTGCATTATGAAAAAGACTTTTCTAGTAACTATGTTGGCTGTAGCAGTTTTATCTTTATCAACTGTGAATGTATTTGCCGCTGAGGCCGGCGTCTTGGGCTTGAAGCCTAGCGCTAACCAGGGCGCTCAAAGTTCCAATGATACCACAAACAAGGATGTTTCAGGTATCGTATATGATACTGGCAAATACCAGTACCCCGCGCAGCAGCTGATCGCTGAGAATCGCCAGTTTGACAAGTACGACTGGAGACTCTTCCAGAGATTTGATAACCAAGAGCTCATGTATAATGAGTGGGCTGCAGTGATGAATTTTAATGTCACTGAGTACTCTCAAAACGTTTATCATGATAATGCCGATGGCACAACTACTCGTTTCTTCGACTTTAGGGAATCAAGTCTTAAATATTTCGAAGTCGAAATGATTGGAAGTAGTGGAAAAAAGATTTACAGCTCAGACAATAAGCTACGTTTTAGACGAAATGATGAGGTGAATACTTATATACCCATCTCATTAAACATTGGCGTCTACACAAAACCAGAGAACTGTTTTCCTTTTGGCACAGAGATAATAGTTCCAGGGTCACATGATCATAACTGGAATATTAATCCGCTTGGACTCTATCAAGAAAAATTCTGGTTTAACGTTCTTAATGGCTCGCTAACGCCTGAGGAAAGCGCTTTATACGATGCTAACTATGGTAAAGCTGTGGATCCGATCAAGCTCTATTATCCAAACAGGGCGATCTACATATCTGGGTGGTGTCTTAGTGATATCGCACAGAAAATGAAGCTAATTAATAGTTGCTTTAAGGATGAAAATCCAGAAAACTGCTCTGCATATGTATACAGTGTACATAAAATGTTACAAAGCATGAGTAGTATAAAGAAGCTGAACTAGACGCACCTCGACCTTAAACCACCCAATCATTTGGGTGGTTTTTTATTTAGATAAAAATATTATTCTTATGTTAATATATAAATATGAGGGTAAAGAAACTTCTTGGGTTTAAATTTAATTATCAAAAAATATTATTTTCAATAATTATTGCTATAGTTGCTTTAATTTGCGGTATGCACTTTAGTCAAAATATTTTCGCAGTAAATCCTCCAACCCCTCCCCAAACTGGTAAACACGATGGTGGTAGTGGCCATCCAGTAGAAGGATGTAGCAAGAGTATTTGCTATACTGTACATCAAGACTACTCAGGTGTCACCTGGATTTATTATGATTTTGCAGCCATGGGGATACCGGAAAACAAGCGCGACAGAATCCCTTACAGTGTTTTTGCTAATACGCCCGCTGCTGGATATCCAAAAGAGAATCAAGTCTTACCCACAGCTAAAGGCGATAACGCAGTCACTGGTTGTGGCAGGCAAACTGGCGTCTATATCCTTGGCTACAATCGTTATTATCGAAAAACTTTGCAGCCAACTGGTGGTGTAGCTATACCATTATCTTACAGCGTCTATCTTTCAGAGTCAGAACCAAAAATAGTCAATTATATGAACGGTGGTGGAAGCCGCAAGGATATGGAATTTGCTAAAGGTGAATATACTGGCGCAAATTATTTAGGTTACCCTGACCCCGAAAAGCTTGTCGATTGGAATCGTGGAAACTTTTCATGGTTTTGTGCTTGGCCTATAAAACAAGAACAGAAAGACAATAATCCTCAACCTCCTGCTACAACCGCCCAAACTACTTGTTCTCAACTATCTGGTAACTTCGGCGCCTATTACAAAGGAAACACTTCCGCCGATACTGGTGTAGTGAATCATTCCTACTCTGGTACTCTCGGCCATAATTCTTGGCAGAAGAACTTCCAAGGTAAAAACTATGTCTTCGCCAAACCAGGAGACCGCGTTCAGTTCTATGAAACTTTCTGCTTCCCAATCCAACAAGTCGGTATCCAAACTGGCAGCTCTAATGTAAGTAGTGCGGATCCGCCAGGCGAAAGCAACTTCCAAATTTTTGCCCAGAAGAATGGTTCAGAGAATAATCAGTATTTATTCGGTGACTCTCCAGTCCATGATGGGAATTATCACACTATCGGTCGCGGTAACAAGCGCCCGTTTAGTGGCAATGGACTCGAAACTAGTGACTATGGTTTCACTGCGTATTCGCCAACTCAAAACGCCTCCTCTGAATATGGCTGCCAAACCAATTACTATCGTATGTATGCACCAAAACTCACTGTTGGTTATCAAATCCCAGGCTTTATTGACTATCAGCACGGCTGTAATTCTGCCGATAAAACTGGCTCCACCACTGAGGTTGGTACGGTAATTTCCCAAGGTATTCGGTACGATAATCTTCGTGCTTGGTATAACGAATATACCACTTGGTCCGGTAGAGACGGAGCGGAAAATGTTCATCATCACTCTTATAATAGTTTTGATTCTGCAGGCGACGCAAGAGGTGGTGGTGCATCTTGGGGTTCGCAGGGAAACAGTACTTATGAGGTTAAGGTTCCAACTGGAAGAAGTTATTGTGTTCATGAATCAGAAAGAGGCTGTTTAAGGCGTAAAAAAGAATACACTTATGTTACCCACTGGAAAAAAGAATATCCAGACAGTCACGTCGGGACTACCACGCAAAATCTCGGCCAAACCGAAAAGAAATCTTCCGTTTACACCCCATATAATTTCAACACCTCTATCCATAGCTATATCGAATCCTCCCAAGGCGGCGTCGGTTTCCTCGGCGCCAGAATTAGCATTGGTGCCAATTATGGCGTCGCTCCTCGTGCAAACGAATTGGTTTCCAAAACTCCTTACGCTACCCATACACGTGAAGATCAAACCGTTAAAGTCTACGAAATGATCGTCGACGAAAATTACCCAGAATCTAAGCTCCAAGAGCAGACCGTCGCGAATGGCAACATTTGCCGTGGCTCCAGTATCGAGCGTTGTAAATTAGTCGATACTGTCACCGGCCGTATTAATTCTGTTGGCAAATATACTGGTGAATTTCTCAATACCGACACCTACGATCGTACCATTCCAGACGATCTCCCGGGTGGTGGCCTCGGCAAGAAATATTGTACTCGCTCGGTTATCTGGCCAGCCGCCTCTCACGATTCAGATAGTAATACTGTTGAGAATAATATGTCCGGCTCTGCTATGAACGGCGGGAATAATCTTCATCATGTCTCTGCCGCCTCTTGTGTTACGCTTGCCAAGAAACCAAATTTCCAAGTCCTCGGTGGTGGTTTTTATACCAATGGTACAATCAAAACTGCTCTTTCAGAAAAAGCCGTCGGTGGTGGCCTCGGCGCCTATCCTTCCGCTGAAACCCGATCTTATGGCTCCTGGGATGAATTCGGCATCCTCGCTGCCGGCAAAGTTCTCGGCTTCGGTTCCGGTGCTGCTATGGGTTATGAAGAGGGCTATAACTTTAATCTTCCTCGTGGTGGCATCATGAATGCCTACTATACTTTCATTGGTCCTACCGGCCCGAATTCAGTAGTCTCAGGCATTAGCAATATTAGCCACATGACTATCGCTAACGATAAGAATGGGCCAGGCAATTCCGGTATCTCCCGCATTGGTTCCGCCGTCCTCGCCCGTCTCAAGGCCCGCTTCCGCGACACCATCATCCGAAATTCTAGCAATACTATCAACAGTCTCACCTCTAATGAGACTTCTGCGAAGAACTATCTCGGCCTCTCTCAGCTCTACCACCAGGGAGACACTAGCCTCAGCGCCATGAATAGTACTGCCAATTTCTATCAATTCGATCATGGCGGCAACCTCATCGCGAGAAGCAATACCACCGGTGAGAAGCTCATGAACACCCTCGCTATGTTCGTCGACGGTACCCTCACCATCGATCGCAACATCAATATCGCCCATGAGACCTACAATGCCGTGGATGATTTCCCACAAGTCCTCATCTTTGCCAAGAAAATCAATATCACCAGCAACGTCACCAACATCGATGCCTGGCTGATTCTCGATGAAGATTATGGCGATAACCAAATCGATACCTGTTCCGACAATCACTACCCGAACGCTCTCTCTTGTAACGAAACACTCACTATCACCGGCCCAGTCTTCGCTAGAAAACTCATTCTTAACCGTACCGCCGGTTCCCATACTGGTGGCGGCCGTGCTGGCGCCCACCCACTTCAATATGGCCCTACCGGCACCTATTACGCCGAAGGCTCTATTCATCCTGCCGAAGTCTTCACCCTCCGCGCCGATGCCTACTTCTGGGCCTACCGCCAATCCCTCAGCGGCGGCCAAGCCTACATGGTCTACTCCCGCGAGATCGCCCCTAGGTACTAGGAAGCAAATCTGGCTAAAATTTATCTCTGACTCGACCCTTCTAATAGAGGTAGTCAGAGATAATTTTCTTAAAACGCTTTCAAAATCATCCAATTTATGGTAAAATAATCTAAATGAGTAAAACAAACCGTCTAGTTAATAGATATGGTCGCAAAATTCTTGAATCGGAAAATATGCAAATTGAACGCACTTTTTTCCAGCATGGATGTTTTACGACCTATGATCATTCTGTTCACGTCGCTATTATGAGTGTGAAAATTGCCCGCTTTTTTCCGATGAAATTTTCTTATAAATCGCTCGTCAAGGGTGCACTTTTGCACGATTATTTCCTTTATGATTGGCACAATATCGGTGACATGCCGAAAGGTCACGCCTACATTCATCCGATTATTGCCGCATCGAACGCTAAGCGCGACTTCGACATTAATGCTAAGGAAGAAAATATTATCGAATCTCACATGTTCCCACTCGGGAAGGTTTTGCCAAAATCTCGTGAAGCTTGGGTAGTTACTGTCGCGGACAAAATTTGTGCCGTTACGGAATTTTTCAGTCTACGTCTTTCCAAGCGTTATCGTCGTATCAATAAAATGGCTGAACGCGAAACCGCCAAATCCTATCGTCATACCGCCTAGCCTAGTAATAAAATATAGCATCTCCGGTGCTGTATTTTTTATCTTCGCCCGTCATTTTTAGCATAAATACGATATAATAATTCATATATGAAAAAAATTCAATTTCGCTCCGTCGTCGCTATGGCGAACAGTAAACTCAGTATCAAATATGCTGCTATTTTATTGAGCGTTTCCACTTTGATTTCCGCGCTGCTCGGAATCTTCCGTGACCGCTTGCTTAATTCTTATTATCTTGACACTTACCCAACCGGTGTAGATGCCTATACCGCTGCTTTTACTATTCCAGATTTTATGTTTTTCATTCTCACTTCTGGTGCCCTAGCCGTCAGCTTTGTTCCGGTTTTTAATCAGCGTCTTTCTTCTGGTAATAAAAAATCTGCCTGGGAACTTTCCACCTCCACTTTGAATCTTATGGCGCTAGTGACTTTTATTGCTAGTATTTTTATTATGATTTTTGCAGATCCTTTGATTCGCTATATTGTCGGTCCAGGCCTCGATGAGTCTGGAACGATTCTTGCGATTAATATGACCCGCGTTATCGCGATTAACCCTTTTCTCTTTAGTATTGCCACAGTTTTGAACTCCGTTCAGCAAGCGGTCGGTCGTTTCGTCTTTTATTCGCTCGCCCCGGCGCTTTATAATATCGGTATTCTCATCGGCATCACAGTTTTTACTAATGGTATTAATCTCTTCGGCATACAAATTTTCGAGGGTGGCATCATGGGTGTGGCGCTCGGTGTGGTCTTCGGTGCCTTGCTGCAAATCTTCGTCAGTCTCATCGGCCTCTTCGGTCTTGGTTTTGATTATCAATTCAAGATCTATTGGAAAAATCACGGCTTCCGTTCTGTATTGAAATTACTTCCAGCCCGTTCGCTCGACCAGGGAATCGATTACGTCTATTCTATTCTGGCCACCAATCTTTCTTCTCGCATGGGCACCGGCACTCTGCGTGCCTTCCAGCAGGCTAATAGCCTTCATCAAATGCCAGTTAATCTTATCGGCGTCGCCATTTCTACTGCTTTCTTCCCGAAACTCACCGAGCAAGTCAATGAAGATTCCTCCGAATTTAACGGCACCTTCCGCCATGCGCTTCGGATGATTATCTGGATTTCTTTGCCAGTCTCCGTGATTGCCTTTTTTGCTCGTGGCTACATCGTTAGTTTCATTAAAAATAGTGGTAATCCGGTAATCGCTAGTGTGCTTGGTTCGCTCGTTGTCGCAATTTTTGCTCAATCAATTTTCCATATCGCCTCGCGTGGTTTTTATGCCAGACAGGATACCAAAACTCCGTTTATCGTTAGTATTTTTGCCGTTGGTTTTACTATGGCGCTTTCGGTTATTTTTGCCATTACCGGTTTTGGCCCAGATGGCCTGGGCTGGGCGCAATCTATCGGCGCTTTAGCTGAAATCATCATTCTTCTCACCATTCTCAATGCTCGTGCCAAATTCCAACTGCTCGATAAGATTTTTTGGCTAGCCATTTTCCGTATGATGATCGCCAGTTTCTTCACTGCCGTTGCCGCTTATTTTATGACTAAACTTTTCCCATTGCGCGCTACCGATAATTCGATTATTAGCACTATTCCGAAGTTCATTTTAATTTCTGTTTTTGCTGGTCTGGTTTATTTAATATCGAGTTTTCTATTTAATCTTTCGGAAGTGGTACCAATTTTCGAAAAAGTCAGTAGTTTGATTTTTAAGAATGTTAAAATGTTGCCAAAACCTGAGAAGCCAAGCGAGCTAGAAGGTGAATCAGAAAATTCAGCTCAAAATCAGAAACAAGATAAATAATAAATGGTAAAATAGGAACTATGAATAAGACATCAAACAAGACTGCAAAGACTGCAAAATCTACCAAGGATACTAATTCTATGAAAAAATCTGCTACCACCAAGGATGCTTCTGTCACTGCCAAGAATACCAAGTCTGAGCACAAGGTCATCTCTGATTATAATGGCTATAATTACAAGAAAGTTTTCTGGGAAGATTCTGGGCGTGAGTATGAGGATCTTGCCGACCGTACTGCGATTCGCCGTTTGCTACCGAAAAATATGGATAATTTTGTCGATATCTGCGGTGGCTATGGTCGTCTCGCTAATGAATATTTGCCACGTGCTAAGCGCGCTACTTTATTTGATTATTCCAAACTTAATCTTGAGCAAGCTAATGAAGAATTTGGTGATAAGCTTCATACCGTTCAAGGTGATATTTACAAAACTCCATTTTCCGACGGTGAATTTTCCGCTCTTCTCATGGTTCGTGCCACTCATCACTTCGATAATCTCGAACAGGTACTCCGTGAGCTTAATCGTATCCTTGAACCGGGTGGCGTAGCCGTTATTGAAGTCGCGAATAAGCGCACGCTTCCAAAGATGCTCCGCTATTGGTTCAAGCGCTCTTCTGTTAACCCATTCGATAAACAGCCATCAAACCTAAAGGAAATCGATAAGGACGGTTTTTATAATTATCACCCAGCCTACGTCGAAGACCTCTTTAAGAAAACTGGTTTTGAAATCATGGATGTGCTTTCGGTTTCGAATTTCCGCAGTCGTACCATGAAGAAAATTTTCAGCACCAAGGCTCTCATTAAGCTCGAAAAAGCTGTTCAGGGTCCGCTGGCTTCTGTGCGTTTTGCGCCAAGTATTTACTATCGTTTGATTAAAACTAAATAATTCTTTTGAGTGAAAATTTTTCAAGAAACCACCTACAAACTTTATCGTAAAACGCCGCTTTTTTCCGGGCAATCCAAGTCTCTGAAAATTGCGGTGATTTCCGATATTCATTTTTCGCGCCTCGTGAAAAATCTTAAACTCCGCGCTATTATTAAACAATTTGAGCAGGCTCGTCCAGATTATATTTTTATGCCTGGGGATCTCATCGATACTTTGGAATGCGTGGATTCTCTCAGTGAGCGCGAACGTTTTCTTAGTTTTTTAAAAAATCTCACGGCTATTTCTTCCGTTCGCAAAATGATTGTCAGTCTTGGTAATCATGATTTTTATCGCATTCCGGAAAATAAAAAAGGCTGGCATATTGTGCGCGATAAGGAATTCCTGAAATCTCTTCGTCAGGTGCCAAATCTAGTTTTGCTCGATGATGAAATCTATCAAGATGACGACATTTATTGTTTTGGTTACACCCAGAAAAAATCTTATTACACCGAAGATGGGGTGAATTTTGCCGAAAATGCCGAAGCGCAACTCGAAGATCTTACGAAAACCCTAGCGAACCTTCCCGAGCCACCTGCCAATAAATTGAAATTCGCTCTGATTCATGCTCCGACTCACCTTCAAACTCCCGATATTGAGTTTCTTCTGCAGTCCTTTGATTATATTCTTTCTGGACATATGCATAACGGCATTGTCCCACCCGTACTCGACGAGTTTTGGCGTAACCAAAAGGGAATTATTTCTCCCACCAAGAAACTTTTTTCGGGCACATGTCGTCATACCTTGAAAACTTATGACGATAAACTAATCGTAGTTGGGCCGGTCACTACTTTTCATGCTCACCTTGGTTTGCTTGAAAAGCTCAATGTTTTTTATCCCACTTATCTCACCTATCTCGAAATTTCCGATAAAAAAACGTACGCTCGCAAGCCGTACGTCAAACATACTTATAAAAATTGGTAGCGCCAATAGGGTTCGAACCTATGACCTTGAGCTTAGAAGTCTCCTGCTCTATCCAGCTGAGCTATGGCGCCAAGTTATTTTTATTCTATCACTAACTCGGTAAAAAGCAAAATCGGCTAGCCTCAAGAGTTGTGTTGAGTTCTAAAATATACCCACAATCTTACAAAATTCATCTTACAAATTCCACCACTCATAATCTGAATTTAACCTGTATTTTTAAAATGTTTATGCTATACTAAGGGTAAAGAAGGAGAGAAAAAGTAGAAGATGCAGATGTTGTAAATAAAACAATTGCATAAACTATTAAACTTATGTTATGATTACATGTGTGAAAAAATTAAGTATCACCGGGGTCCGAGTCCTTTCGTTCCTCGTTAACAGTTTTGAAAAACTTTTTCTCTCCCAAGATACTTTCTTCAAAATCACGATACTTATTTTTTCACTGGTATTATCCAATTTATTCTTTGAAGTACAATCATCTTATGCCCTGAAACCGACACCTTCGCTGTCGGTTTCTTTGTTATCTGCCTCGAATATTGAGCTACATAGTAGCGATATTTTAAGTAAACCAAATCACGTGATTAGCATACCTAATTATTACAATGTGAAAACCAACAATGTTACTGGTGCGACGACATATATTGACGTCGAGAAAACCGCTTTTACGGACATTAATGACTCTTCAAATACCGCATCTATTAATATGATTTCCAATGAACGGGTAATCGAACACTTAGCCGATATTGGTGAAAATACTTTTGCTGGCAGTATTGATTGCAGAAAAGAGAGTCCAGACGAAGA
>CAUUCV010000003.1:0-15354 GCA_963543745.1 uncultured Candidatus Saccharibacteria bacterium
CGATACGGCCCGGAATGTTTGCTTTAATCAAACCGGTCACCACTTTTACTTCCGGACGCTGGGTGGCGAGCACCAGGTGAATCCCCGACGCACGACCCTTCTGAGCGATGCGCACGATCAGCTGTTCGAGATCCTTACCTGCCTGCATCATCAAGTCCGCCATCTCATCGATGATGATCACGATGTAAGGCATCTTATTATTCTGCGTGGCATCTTCCGATTCGTCGCCATTTTTCTTCGCTTCTTCCGCGCGGGCCTTCATTTTCTCGTTGTAATCTTCAATCTTCTTGACGCGCTCTTCCGCGAGACAGGCATAGCGACGCTCCATTTCATTCACTGCCCACTTCATCGCCGAAAGCGCCTTATCGGTCGCCGTAATAATTGGCGTCAAAAGATGTGGAATATCATTATATTGCGCCATTTCCACCTGCTTTGGATCCACGATAATTAATTTCATATCGCTTGGCGCATTACGATAAAGCAGGGAAGAAATCAAAATATTCGTCATCACCGACTTACCAGAACCGGTAGTACCAGCGATCAGAAGGTGAGGCATTTTCGCCAGGTTAGCAATAATCGTGTTGCCGGAAATATCTTTACCCACAGCAAAACAAAGTGCAGCCTGTTCCTTCTTCCAGCGATCACTCTCGAGAAGACTTCTCAAACTCACGCTTTCCTTACGTACGTTCGGAATTTCTACACCGACCAGGCGAGTACCTGGAATCGGCGCTTCGATACGTACACTTTCGGTAGCGAGGTTTAATGCCAACTCCTTATCACGTGCCGCAATCTTTGAAAGAATCACACCGGCAGGTGGACGAATCGTATATTGGGTCACCGAAGGACCGATGTTTGCACCCTCAACTTCCACATCAATACCGAAATCCACGAAAGTTGATTTAATAATTACCGCGTTTTGTTGAATATTGCCACCATCTGGTGGAATGTGTTTCTTAGAAAGAAATTCCACGCTTGGCATTTTCCAATCTGGATCAGAGGCTGCGGTTAAAGCACGTTCTGGCTCTGGCTCGGCTGGTTTTTCCATACTGGCCTTTTTCACCTCAAGTTTCGGTGTCTTCAGTTCGGCTGCCGACATTTCGACACCATTGGCCTTAATGCGAATTGGCGCATCGAGTGGCGCGACTTCACGTTCGGCCTTTCGGGCTACCCGAGCATTCTCGGAATCTTCTGCCTTACGACCGGTACGGAAAAGATTCGCAAAATCCTTAAATACGGTTAGTGGCGAAAGTTGAAGAATGAAAATCCCTGTGATGAAAATCAGTACGATATAGATAAAGGCTGCCACAGATGGGTCAAGAAGCTGAGTGACTAAGTGATTTAAGGCATCGCCAATCACGCCGCCAGTTAAATTTTTCGTACCATAAGAAGGCAAGTCAAAAATACCCGCCAGCCAGAGAATCATCAGAAAAGAAGTGACCCAAATCACGGTCGGCAGGCGATTGTCTTCAGTGAGAAAAATTTTCACCGCCAGATAAACTAAAATCACTGGAATCGCATAGGTTGCATAACCGACCACATAGAGTGAACCGCTATGAAAATCGTTCAATAAATTACCGCCGTTGCCGAACCAAGTCATAATCAAAACGACCGAAATCACAATCATTAATAGGGCCATTACTTGGCGCCAAAATCCCCCTGGTAATTGATGGGTTGGAGCGGGGTCTTTTGCTCTACCTCTAGACGTTCGACGTCTTCCTCGTGTTTGTTTAGCCATAAACATATTATAGCATAATTATAGGGAAGAAAATTAGTTAAAAATTAAAAAAAGAGCGCCAAATTTCGACGCTCGTTTTTTTGCATTAATTATAGTGAATTAATATGGGTAAACGTATTCATGCTTATTTTCATCAAAGCAGGCACCGAATAGTTGTTCGCCATTTTTTCTTCTATCATTATTCACACTGCGAATAGCTTCCTTGTAATCGTTGGCGATTTCCTCATTACATGAATGTGGCGCATGTCCTTCTTCGCCAAGTTTCCATTGACCGTCTGGTAATGGGCGATACCAATATGCAGCATATCCTCCTTGAAATGGTAGTGTATTAACTCTATTTCCGTGCTGGTCTATGTAAACTCCAATCCCAAGAGGTCGTATTCTAGCAATCATAAATTTTCCATCACTTGTGGTAAAAAGCATGTCAAATACAGGTGTTTCCCAGCTTTCAATAATCTTGTGACCTTGGTCATCGTCGAACGTATCATTCTTGTGGGATTTATCGTAAAGGGCTTTTGTGAGTTGTTCCATTTGAGCGTCAATTTTCATCGGCTTCACAATCTCTTTCACTGTCACATTATCTTGCTTCACATCAGTGATTTTGGTTTGTGTCGCTTCCTCGTATTTTGCGATCGATTCATTCGCAGATTTTACTTTTTCCTTCGATTCTACGAGTTCTTCATTCAGTTTCTTAGTATCCTTATTCTTTGAGGTATAGACATAAGCTAGTCCACATCCTAAAGCTAAAGTAGTAATAGCAAAAAATATGGCCATAGCTTTCAATCCGCCATGACCCTGCGCCTTTGCTTCACTATGCACGGAATTTATCTCCGCATTATTTTCGAAATTAGTATCATTCATGATAACTTTTTCTCTCCTGTATTAATAATAGTTACAATTAGACCTTTCTAGTTATGTTTATATATGACTTAGTGAAAAATTACAATGATTTTTATTGTGGAAAACTCTGTATTTTTCTCTATTTTTATGCTATAATCTATATATTATTAGCTCAGCAAGTAACTTAAGGTGTACTTGCTTTAACCAAAGGAGTGCAAAGTGAAACAGTATGAACTTACTGTCTTAATTCATCCTGATCTCGAGATGAATTTGACACCAGCCTTAGATAAAATTAAGAAACTCATTGAGTCTCACGACGGTAAAATCGTCAAAGAAGTCAATGAAGGTAAGAAGCGTTTGGCTTATCCTATCGAAAAAGAAGACTACGCAGTCTACTACGCTTTCGATTTGGAACTTCCAGCTCAGGCCCCAGCCAAGATTTCTTCTACTCTTAATATCACCGAGGAAGTCTTACGTTATCTCTTAGTCACCGTCGATGAACGCAAAGCTAAATTTGAAGCTAAGCGCAAGGCCCGTGCTGACAAAAAAGAGTCTAAAGACGAAGAATAATTAAACAATTAAGTGAGGTATATTTATGGCGCGGGGATTTAGTAAAGCAATCATTATCGGTAATGTTGTTCGCGACCCAGAAACTAGAGCTACAACTTCTGGCTCAGAGGTCACTAGCTTCTCAGTAGCAGTGAATTATAATTACGTGATGAACGGCGAAAAGAAAGAACAAGTTTCTTATATCGAAGTTTCTGCTTGGGGTAAACCAGGTAATGTGATTGCTCAATATGCAAAAAAGGGTACACCAATCATGGTCTCAGGCCGCTTGTCTCAACGTACTTATGAAGATAAGACCGGTGCCAAGCGTTCCGCCGTGGAAATCGTCATGGAAGACTTTAACCTACTCGGTAGCAGATCCCAAGAATCTACCACCAGTAGCTATAGTCAAACCATGCCAGATTCTATTCCGGATGATATTCCAGATGGCGAAATCGACCTCAGTGAAGTACCATTCTAATAATTAAAGCGAGAAAAGAGAGAAAAAATGAGAAGAATCAAGAACGATCCAAATCTTTATTTCGATTATAAAGATGTCAAAACTATGCAACGCTACATCGATGTGTATGGTCGTATCGAGCCAATCGCTAAGACTGGTTTGTCTGCTAAGCAACAACGCCAATTGGCTGTCGCTGTTAAGCGTGCCCGTCATCTAGCCCTCCTACCATTTGTTTCAAATAACTAAAAAGGAGAATTTATGTACGGACCAACCGATTTAAAGAAAAATACTCTAATTACTCTTGATGGTCAGCCATACAAGGTTATTGAATATTCCCAAAAAGTTATGGGACGTGGTGGCTCAATCGTCAACGTACGTGTCAAAAACTTAATCACTGGCGCTCTTATTCCTAAGACTTTTAAGGGTCAGGAAAAGATTGAACCAGCTGAAGTTTCTACCAAAAAAGTGCAGTATCTCTACCGTGATGAAGAGAAATTCTACTTCATGGATCCAACCACTTTTGAGCAATACGAATTGTCTTCCGAGATGGTCGGCGATTCCAAAGATTTCATGAAGGACGGTGATGAGATGGAAATCCAATTCTACAATGGTACCGCCATTAACCTCACTCTTCCTAAGAATCTTTGGCTCGAAGTGACCTACACTGAAAATGCCGTTAAGGGTGATACTTCTACTTCAGTCATGAAAGATGCTACCCTCGAAACTGGCGTAGTGATTAAGGTTCCTGCCTTTATCAAAGAAGGCGATGTGGTTTCTGTGGATACGGAAACTTACGCTTACCGTGAACGTAAAAAATAATTAGATGAAAAAAGCGATAGAATCTAAAAAATCTGAGCTTACATCAGATGTAGTTTCTCGAGCGGAGAATAAGCTTGCTGGGGCATCGCAAGCTTTTTCTTTTGATTTCCGAGGTAAAACAGTACTGGATATCGGATCAAGTACCGGTGGTTTCACTGAATATGCTTTGCGTCGTGGGGCGAAGCGGGTTTTTGCGGTCGAAAAGGGTACCAATCAAATGAAAGCTCCTCTGCGCTTTGATTCACGCATTAAGCTTCTGGAAAAGACCGATATCTTTTTGGTGGATTTTGCCAAGTTCGGTCCAATCGATGTGGTACTGGCCGATGTTTCTTTTGTTTCTCTGAAAAAAGTGCTCGCTCATCTTAAGTTCCAGCCTGAAGTTCGCTCGGCCGATTTTTTGATGATGCTAAAACCTCAGTTTGAAGCCAAATCCTTTCAACTTAAAAACGGTATCGTGAAAAACGAAAAAATCCGTCGTGAAATTATTAAAGATTTTGAACTTTGGCTTAAACAAAATCACTTTAAGGTGGTGGACAAGCGCGACAATTTTCTGGCTGGCAAAAATGGCAATGTCGAGCGCTTCTATTATTTGAAATTAGTTGAAAACTCTGTCCGTTCGCATTATAATCATAAGTAATATGAACCCAGAAAATTCAAATTCTTATCAATTAGAGGAAAATCCAGTAGAAAATTCTACCGCCGTAGAAGAAACTACCGCAGCAGAAAATTCTAGCGCCGTAGAAGAAACTACATCGGAAGATACCTACACTCCATCGGTGCAGGAGCTTGCCATGACCTCTGATATGGCAGATGAAAAAGTCAAAGTTAAATTAGATAAGAAGGTCATTGCCGTCATCGTCTCTGTCGCAGTATTAATCATCGCGGCAGCTGGCGTCGGTATTTGGGCGATTGCGAAATCTAAGCTTAACAATCATGATGGTGCTTCCGGCTCCAACTCTGCGCAGCAGTCAAAAGACGGCTCCTCCACGGCGAAGAAGACTGAAGCTTCTGCCGATGACGGATTAATCGATCCAGATAAGGATGAAGCTTATATTAAGAAAAAGAACGATTACACGGCAAACCCTGAAGGATATGTGAATAATTTTAATCTTGATGTTGCCTCTTGGGAAGATTTTGGTAATTTCACTTATCTACTTTTCTCTGATACGAATAATATCGAAGGGGAAAATTTTAAGGACAATGTCTTGCAAGATCCGGATGAAGCAGTGAAGCGTCTTGATGCTTTAGAGGAAAAGCTTGGTAGTGGTAATGAATCTCTGGAAAAACTCTTTACCCTCTATCGCGCTCATCTTTATCTCATTGCGAATAATCCAGATGTGGCGAAAATTTATCTCGATCAGGTGGACGAAAATTCGCTGACCAAGAATTTGAAGAAACTTTACTATGAACTGGCTGCCAAATATTATGGTCTCGCCGAAGATTACGACAAATCTCAGGAATATTACGACAAATACAATTCCGCCGAATAAATAAAAAAATACCCAGATCAACTCTGGGTATTTTTCTTAGACTTTATTGATCACTGGAATCACGATAGGGGTGTGACCAGTGGCATCGAAGAGGATGCGAGTGATGTCTTCTTTAACCTCTTCCTTCAAGACCTTCACCTCTGGTTCGGTAGAGATAGACTTGTCAGTTTTTACCCGGAGATAGTGACGAATCTTGCCGATTAATTCCTCGGAATTGTCGAGATAAATAAAGGCACGCGACACAATATCTGGCGTTTTAATCAGACGGCCGGTTTTCTTACTGATAGTCAGAACGATCATGAAAATACCTTCACGCGAGATATGGATACGGTCCTTTACAACTGCTTCGTGCACCGGCTTATCGGCATCATCGTAAAGCTTATTGCCGACCGAGATACGACCATTTTTGCGGATGGTTTTGTTTGGTAGAAGTTCCACGATGTCGCCGTCATCTGCCACCAAGATGCGGTCGTGGGAAATTCCCACAACGTTTTCTGCCATCTCTGCATTATGTTCCATCATGAAGAATTCACCGTGATATGGCAAATAGTTCAAAGGCTGTAAACGTGTCACGAAATCGACGTGATCTTCATAATAGGCGTGACCTGAAAGGTGAAGTGGGCCGATATTAGTGAGGTGGGTTTTACCGTTTTGAATCACCTGGGCACCCTCACGAAGTAGACCATCCACGGTATTTACCACGTGTGGCTCGTTACCAGGAATTGGGTTAGAAGAGAAGACGATGGTGTCACTAGCTTTAATCTTGATAAATTTGTGCGCACCGGTCACCATACGGTTAAGCACGGCGTTCAATTCGCCTTGTGAACCAGTACAGACGATTGTCACTTTATCATCTGGCAGCTTAATGATGTCTTCCATTTTCATCACGGTGTCTTTTGGTACCTTAATACACTTGGCACGAAGCGCCACTTCGATATTATTAATCATCGAGAAACCAGCAAAAGCTACCTTGCGACCACGTCGATAAGCTTGCTCCAAAATCATGCCGATACGATTAATCTGAGAAGAGAAACAGGAAATAATCACACGGCCATTCGCGTAGTGGTCCATCACCTTGCCGATATTATCACCGACGTCATATTCTGAATGTGGATGGTGACCTGGGGAATCGATGTTGGTCGATTCGTTCAACATCAAAGAGATACCTTCGTGTTTTACAATCTCATCGAGACGTTCAAGGTCGGATTGGCGGTCAATTGGGTTAGCTTCCGCGCGCCAGTCACCAGAGAGGTAAATCACGCCGTTCGGGGTACGAATCACCAGACCACAGTTGCCTGGAATCGAGTGTAGCATGTGAACAAATTCTACGCTGAGATGTTCGGAAACTTGAATTTTTTCGTGTTTGAATGGGTCAACCACATTGTAATTTAATTCTGGCAAGTCATCGACTTCACTCATTTGGCGCTTAATCATCCCGATGGTGAAATCGGTGGCGTAAATTGGCGTAAGTGGGCCAAATTTTGGCAAAAGATGCTTACAGGCTCCGATATGATCAAGGTGGGCGTGGGTAAAGAGAATCGCTTTCACCTTGCTGAGATTGTCCTCGAGGTATTTAATATCCGGAATCATGTAATTCACGCCTGGATAATCTTCCGAAGCGAACAGTACGCCCATATCGATTACGATCATTTCGTTCTTGTATTCGATCACGGTCATATTCTTGCCGATACCGAATTCACCGACGCCACCGATTGGAATTACGCGCACCGCTTCTGGATCTGGGCGAGCCGCCTTGAGTTGGGCGTTCGTCACCTGGGCACCGTTGTAGCCATTGAAACGGGATTTGTTCACTGGCACGCCGATGATGTGCTGAGTGGCCTGGGCATTCACATCTTGTGAGAGCATTCTCTGGTGATGCACCATTTCGCCACGACGGGTCGAAACCGAAAGGTTTACTTTACGAGAATCGTTATCGTTGGTGGCGGCATTATTTTCGGCGGCGTTGCCTTGATTGCCACGCTTTTTGTTATTTTTATTCTGGCGATTATTACGAGATTTTTGGTTGTCGGAATTGTTTGCACCGTTTGCACCGTTTGCACCGTTTGCGCGGTCTGATTTTTTACCATGAAAATCTTTGCCACCAGGTTTGAAATTGCTATTAAAATTACGTTTTTGCGCCTGTTCGAAGATGACCGCGGCCCCAGTTTCTACTGGCTTCTCCTCGGTATTTTCGAAGTGACTGCGGCTTTGATTTTCCTCAAAACGGCGCTTGATCTCTGGCAAACGCTCGGCCTGCATCCGCATCAACTTCGCACGACGCTCTTGTTCTTGTTTATTCATTTAATCCTTAAGTAGATAAGTTAATATTAAAATATTTTTGCACAAAAACCTCAGTGAGATTCAGGTTACAAGAAATATTAATTAGCCCTATTATAGCAAATGTTGGGAGAGATTTCAAGGATGAAGGAAGACATGCTAGATTTTGCTTTTAATATTATTAGATGTGATAAAAAACTAGTCTATGTAATAATTTTAACTAATCATAAAATAGTTCAATTCGGGATATAATTACAGTAGATAATGAATTGATTAAAAATACTCAGCTGAAGGATAAAAAATGGGAGAAGAAATTAAGTACATATTAACTTTATCGCTAATCGTAATTTTTTTATTGGGGAATATCTTATTTTTTAAATGGGTAAGTAAAATCAAGCTAGCACCAGACTCAGATGAAAATAAAGATCAAATTAAGAAAGCACAGTACCGCTATTATGCAAAACCATATGTTATGACCTCGCGCGAAAATGATTGTTTTCTCATCTTAAATGAGATATTTAGTTCAAAATGGTTTGTTGTACCACAAGTGCATCTTTCGGCCTTACTTGATTACAGAGTAAAAGGTCAAAACTGGAATGCAGCATTTCGCCACATTAATGGCAAATCGGTTGATTTTGTATTAATCGGTAAAGAAAGTTATAAAGTCATTTGCGTTATTGAATTAGATGATTCTACCCACAGTAAACCTGACCGCATAGAGCGTGATGTGGAAATAGAACGGATGTTTAAAGAAGCTAGAATTCCATTGGCTAGAATTAGTAAATTTGAATCAATGACCAAACCGGAAATAGCTAAAGTTGTTACTGATGCGATTAATGTAAATTCCGTGCAGAGCTAAAATCAACGTAAATCAAAGATAAGAAATATCAATAGCATGAACAGGGTTAATTTCAGTATGAAAAAAATAATAAAAGATAAAAATGGCTTTATTGCCTTAGCTATATTTTTAACTATTTTTCCAATAGTATGGTTTATTTTGGATGCCACTAATACTCCTAGTAAATTAGGTCTACCAGTAAATTCAGTCCCAGGTCAATGGTCTGTGGTCTTGATAGGTTATTTTGCCTCGGCCTTAAGTGCAATAGCTGGCTTTATCGCAACGGCTTACTCGATAAATAAAAGTATTGAACATCAGAATCAGGTTAGAAAACAGGATAATGCCATTGCAGTGCTTCCTCTAGTGGGAGTTAAGTGTACCAATAATCTTATTGGCCAAGAAGGTGAAGTTGAAATTGAACGCATATGCTTACCTCAAGAAAAGACGTTAAAAAAGGACTGCGTGATAAATGAAATTTTTGAAAATCCGTTTTTAAAATTTAGTTTTATAAATATGGGACAAAGAGAAATGTATAATTTACGGCTTCTGCCCAAAGAGCAGGAAAAAGCTAAAAGTAATAAAAAAGATTCGATAATATTTCCAGTAGTATATCCTAGGGATAAAAAAATAATAAGCATAAAACTTAAAGTATCTATTCCGTGTAACAAGGATGGAACTAAGTTAGAATATACAGGGTATTCAGAATATGAAAGTGAGCCTGCCAATATAGAATTTTTCTTTGACGACTGTTACGGTAATACTTATAGTCAGTTGGTTGAACTGCAGATTGGATATGAAGTATGTAAGATAAATGGTAAAAAATATAAATTTTATGATGATAGTAGAATTGTAGATTGTAAAATTATTAGCGCGCCTAAGGCGTATGGAAAGAGTGATATAGATGACTAGAGAAGTTTGTGAAGCGGAGCGAATCATTAAGCATTACACTGTTTGTAAAGACGATTTACGCTCTTTTAGTATTGTAGAATGTGGGGTAAACCAGGAAGAAGTAGAATGCTTATTAAGGAACTGGCATTCATATGATCGCCCGGATATTTATTCTTTCTGTAATGAAAAAATATATGGAATAGAACATTTTGAATACGACGCCCATAAACATAATAAGAGAGGGAGCCTACAACGTAAAGAAGACAACTTAATCGCAAAAGAAATGAAGCAAAAAGCTTATGCGGCGTTAAAAGATAAAGATTCTTGTGTATTGAGAGGAGAGATACGGTCAAAGGCAAATGTGGATAATTATAAAAACAATTTCATCCAAGCCTTTAATGATCACTACTCAAAGGTGCATGACTATAAAAATAGATTACTTGAGGTTGCAAGTTCTAAAAACCCACCTGTTTCAATATGGTTCATGGCTGAAGATGTGACTATGCTCGGTACGCATATTAATTGTCGTGATAATGCCAATGCTACACTACATCCAGCATGGCCATTATTATTTCCTGAGGTGGAAAAAATATTCATGCAGAGTAGTAAGATTGACGGAATAATTTTTGCAGATAATTATTATAAAATATTAACATTTGTAAAAAGAAGTAAAAATGCGATAGAAGAATTTAAAAAAAATAACTCATACTCCAATAGTGAATTTCTTTTCTTCAATCCACATATTATGTCTATTTTTGAAAAAATATAACAGACTAAAGAGAATTAAAACCAAAGAGGCTTAAAATACTACACTAATGAGTTATTAGAGTGATATCCCATTTATTTGAGTACAATCAAATATCTGGTGGGGCTTTTGTTATTTTTTAGAATGATTGAGTCGCGACAAATAAGTATGATTTAATAACGTGATATAGTGGTATTATGAATATCCACCAAGTCGAAGAATTCTTTAAAGATAAAAATAATACACCCTGTCCATTGACAGAGCGACTTATTAAAGCTGGCTATCAGCAAACTAGCGGCGGATACATAGATCTAGCGAAGAAACGCGGATTGACCGTAGATTATACAAAAGCCGAGCCCACACAGTATTGGCACCTTATCGAGGAATACTGCCCTTCTGTAGATAAAGACAAGTCTTTCAACAAGAGTATTGTTTGTGGCGAACTAATATTCTGGATGGCCGAAGTATCAAAAGCCGTGCCGAATAAACAGCTAGAGGAATTACTCAACCGAATAATTGCAGACAGAAATACTAGCACTACTCCGCCAAAATACAATCGCATTAAATGGAATAAAGAGATTCAGAATCTCTGTTTTGATGCAATATTAATAAAAGTAGAAAAATAAAAAAGGCTTTAAAACTAAGACCACTAGAATCAATAAGCCAAGAGAATTACGTATAGATAACAGGCGCTAAAATTAGAAACTACCACCTACATTGAGACTCGAAAATAAGTAGAAGAAAAAACCGAAACTACATTGGTCTTCTGACCGGATTTCTGGCAGATTAACAATAGACCAAGAAAAAGACCCGAGTGGAAGACTCCACTCGGGTCTTACTAGTCCTAGAGTATTGCATCTGAGTGGGTTAGAGCAGGTTACTTTGTGGAAAATCTAAGATAGGAAGGGTGGTTTTATGGGGTCGTTTTAAGGTATTTTTCATGGTAAAATTAGGTTAAGAATATTAATAAGTATTTAGTGGAGACTATATGTCAGTCAAAGCCCAAGACATTGACACTTTCATAAGTTCAGTAATTAAGGAATCTCTGTCGGGAATTACTACTGAACATTCGTATCGCGGTTTCTTTAAGCCACTATTTGAGTTTGTCGATAATATTAAGGCCATTAATGAACCTACCCGTAGTGAACATGGCGCGCCAGATTATGTTTTTCTAAATAAAAACAACCGAGAAATCATTCGTGGTTATGCTGAAATGAAAGATATCAATAAAAATCTCAATGATATTGAAAGAACGGATCAGATGGACCGCTACAAGGGGTACGATAATATAATTCTTACGAATAATCTCGATTGGCGTTTCTTTAGAAATGGTGAAAAATATTTTGAAATAAAAATTGGTGAATATAGTTCAAAAGAAAAGAAAATAACTGCCATCTATAAAGAAAACTACGGTAGGCTTGCAGATGAAATAAATGCGTTCTTTGAATTGACTCCAGAAAAAATTAGGAGTGGCATAAGATTGGCAGAAATTATGGGGGGTAAATCGCGTCGTATTCGTAATCAAGTCGAAGTGATTATTAACCAAAATGTGGACAATAATATAGTGCGTCGCGATGAAGATATTGAAGCAATCTATGAATTGATGCGACAATTACTAGTATCGGATTTGAAGCGCGAAGCATTTGCTGATATGTATGCGCAGACACTTGTCTATGGTCTTTTCGTTGCTAGATATAACGATGATTCACCCAAAGATTTTTCTCGTATGGAGGCGCGCGAACTTATTCCTGACACTAATCCATTCCTGCGTGAATTCTTCGACCATATCGCAGGGGTAAATTTCAATAAGAGTCTTAGCTATATCGTCGATGAGCTTTGCGATATTTTTGCAGTATCCGATATTAAAGATATCGTACATCGTCATCTACATATCACTGAAGACGCCAAAGATGAAGCAAAAGATCCAATTATCCATTTCTATGAAGATTTTTTGGCGGCTTACGATGCAGAGTTAAGAAAAAAGATGGGGGCATATTACACTCCTATTCCAGTTGCTAGATATATTATTTCAATGGTAGATAAAGTTCTTAAAGAAGATTTTGGTATCTCGGAAGGAATAGCAAGTAATGAGAAAGTAGAATACGCTCATGATGTAGACCCGTATTCTAAAGGCTCCGGAAAGAAAATGTATTATAAGCGCATTGACACTATTCCAAAAGTTCAGATTCTAGATCCGGCCGTAGGAACTGCTACATTTTTGAATGAAACTGTTCGGTATATTTATGATAATAACTTCAAAACTAATGCTGGCGCCTGGCCATTATATGTGAATGAAAATATTTTGCCTAGATTGAATGGCTTCGAGCTCATGATGACGCCATATACGATTGCTCATCTAAAGCTAGGTATGACACTTTCTGAACTTGGTGCCAAAAACCTTAATGACCGTTTACGTATTTTTCTCACAAATACACTTACAGAGGGTGAAGAAAAAGAACTTCCTCTTTTTGCATTCGGTCTACAAAAGGTAGTTACCGAAGAATCGAACTATGCATCTGAGATTAAAAACGGTCTACCGGTTATGGTGGTTATCGGAAACCCGCCATACTCTGGAGAGAGTATGAATAAGAATAGATATGCTTTGAGTCTTATTGATAAATATAAATTTGAGCCAGGCGGCCATCAAAAATTAAACGAACGGAACCCGAAATGGCTAAACGACGACTATGTAAAATTTATCTCTTTTGCTGAAGATATGATTTCTAAGAACGGTAAAGGTGTGGTTGCGATGATTACAAATCATGGCTACTTAGATAATCCGACTTTTAGAGGAATGCGCTGGCATTTAGCTAAGACTTTCAATAAAATCTACATATTAGATTTACACGGTAATGTGCGTAAAAAAGAAAAGGCACCAGACGGAAGTATAGACGAAAATATTTTTGATACCATTCAGCAAGGTGTATCGATTATAATTGCAGTCAAAACATCTAATTCAAGTTCTGACGCAAAAGTATTATATGCTAGTAAGTTCGGTACGAGGGAACAAAAATTTGACGCATTAAGATCCTCTACGATTAATTATTCACCAATTAAACTCGACATTAATAAATACTATTTTTGCAAGAAAGACACTAAAGGAAAAGACGAGTATGAGCGTGGTATTTCAATCAATGAGTTGATGCCGATTAATTCAGTAGGGATAGTTACTGGGAAAGATGATGTATTAATTGATGAAAACGCCGACAATCTTTTTCAAAAAATCAAAGAATATAAAATTCATGGCGAAGGGAAAATAGCTGAACGTCTACGTAAAACCGAAGTAGACTCGACTCGTATACAAGATATAGTATATCGGCCATTTGATAAACGAAAGGTCTACTACGACCCAGCAGTTGTAGAACGTCCAAGAGAAAAAGTAATGCGTAACTTCCTAGGCGAGCATAGCGAGCCACACACACACACACACACACCGAGGAGGATCGCTATGATATTTAAACGTGGGCTTAATCAAGATGATTCTGCGCCAGTATTCGTAGTAGACTGTATTTCTGAATCAAGGGGATGGTCTAGGCCAGGAATGCAGGGCATAGAAAGCAGCGCTCCACTCTGGGTAAATAATGATAGCCATAATCAGCTCGGCATTGTATATGAACGTTCAGTAACCGATGAATCCATGGTGGTAGACGCGATGCCGGAGCATGCAATGCTCGGTACGGCCGGTTTTGCTGGTCAATCTGCTCCTCTTTTCGTACTCGAAGAGGGCTCTATGCTCGCAAACTTCAACCAGAACAAATTGATGGAATTATTTTCGGACGTCGAAGAGCCTGATGGCGACACAAAAGTTTACCCGGAGGATATATTTGATTATATCTACGGTTCATTACATTCTCCTAGCTATCGCAAAAAATTCAAAGAATTTCTAAAAACTGATTTTCCGAGAGTGCCACGCCCAAGTAGTTGGAAAGATTTTTGGCGCATCGCAAAACTGGGTGAATCCTTACGCGAACTTCACCTTATGCGAGGAGATATAAAGCCAACTGCAACATTCCCAGAAAATGGAGATAATAATATTACTAAACTTGTCTACGAAAATGGAAAAGTCTGGATAAATAATTCTCAATATTTCGACAATGTTTCCGAGTTAGCATGGAGCTCCTTTATCGGCGGATATCAACCTGCGCAAAAATGGCTTAAGGATAGAAAAGGTCGAACCATTACATTCGGCGATATCAATCATTACGGTAAAATTATTACGATTTTAAATGAGACAAATCGTATTATAAAAGAAATAGGCTAATAAGATCTGTCGCAAATAGCAGCTAAGAAAAAATAGCGGTAGGACTGAACAAAGCCACTCTCCCCACCAAATTAATTCCTGTCCTTATTAAATAAGACTGAAATAAATATTAAAACATTAGAAAATATAAATATGGAGACGACCGTCTGTGGAAATAAAGAATCGATTAGTAGAAGCTAATAGAAAAGTTTATTAATATAGTACATAACTGTTTATCTATGGGTAATATTCACGAGATAATAAAAGAAATCTTGAGGTAAAGCAAGATAGGGTGATAGTTATGAAGCATTCTAGTGACTAACTGATTGTTATGATATATTTTTTGAAGAAATTTTATAATAATATTGAGTGTTTTAATATTGATAATATTTCCTAGTAATAGATACTCTATTTGTAGTCTAATATGTCTCTCGAGTGCTTTTAATCGCAAGTAAATAAACTTACTTGACGCCAAT
>CAUUCV010000004.1:0-14212 GCA_963543745.1 uncultured Candidatus Saccharibacteria bacterium
GGTAAAATTTTCTTCTCCTACATGGCGGGGAAAGCCAAATCTCAGAAAAATATCACCAGGATTTCCGCTGGTAAATCTACTAAATCTGAAAAAGCTAAATCTGAAAAAACCGATACTAATACCGATGCTGACGTAAAAGCTTTCGAAAAACTCACAACCTGGCAGCTTGCGCGTATTTCTTTCGAATTAAACTTCGTTAATCACGCTATTCCTTCTGGCGGTGTCTCTGGTCTCGGCTACATTACTTGGCGCTTAAAGAATTTTGGCGCTACCGCCGGTCAGGTTAGCTTCATGTATCTCTTGCGCTATGTGATTACTATTCTTGCTAATCAAACTCAAACTATCCTCGCCATTATTTTCTTATTAGTTACAAATAGTGTGCCAAATACTGCGCTTTGGATGGTCGGGGCTGTGGCTGCCATGAGTGTCGGGGTGATTCTTGGTATTGTTTTGATGATTGTGATTGTCTCGAATCGTAAGTTAATCGATTTTGCTGCCAAAAAGCTAGCTGCCTTAATTAATGGCACCGTTCGCATCTTTACTTTTGGCAAGAAAAAACAAATTATTGAAACTAAGAAAGTTCAAAAATACTTCTTGGATCTCCATGAAGATTTCCTTACTGCGAAGCGTGATAAAAAGATTTTGGTCGGTCCAGTGCTTTGGGGTTTCCTTTATAACTTCCTCGAAATTGCCACCTATGAAATTGTTGCCATCGCTATTGGTCACCCAGAAATCTTCCCACAAATCATGGTTGCAGAAGCTCTCGGCTCTGTCGTCGGTGCGGTTCTTCCTACCCCTGGTGGTGTCGGTGGTTATGAAGGTTCGATGGTCGCCGTGATGACCGTACTTGGTAGTGATCTCGCAGTTGCCAGTACCACAGTCCTTGTCACTCGTATGATTGTCTTGCTTAATACTATCGTTTCTGGCTATGGCTTCTATCAAAATGCCATCTCCAAGATTGGTAAAGAAGAGAAGCAAAAAATCTTCGAAGGGGAATCTGCGGAGTAATGGCAGAATCGCCAAAATATTCCGTCTCTGATTTTATTGCCGTCGCCAACCACGCCTTAGATTACACTTTTCCGGACTGTGTAGTTTACGGCGAGGTGGCGAATTTTAATGTCAGCCAAAATCGTTGGATTTTCTTTGATCTTAAGGATCAAGAATCGGTAATTAATTGTTTCATGGTGGCTTCGAGTCTTCGTACGCCAATCGAAAATGGTATGAAAATTGCCGTTCAAGCTACTCCGAAGATTTTTAATCGTTCTGGTCGCTTCACCCTTACTATTAAACAATACGCCTTGATCGGTGAGGGTAATATTAAAAAAGCTTATGAATTACTTAAAGCGAAATTAACCAAAGAAGGCCTTTTTGATCCTGCTAGAAAGCGCAGTATTCCAGCTAACCTCGAACGTATTGGGGTGATTTCTTCCACTCAGGCGGCCGGTTATGCGGATTTTATCAAAATTATTAATGCTCGTTGGGGTGGCCTAGAAATTCGCGTAGCTAATACTAAGGTCCAGGGTCTCGGCGCGGCCGATCAGGTAATTCGTGCTCTCGAATTTTTTAATCAAGAAAATAAGGTTCAGATTATCGCCATCATTCGTGGTGGTGGCTCGAAAGAAGATCTCGCTTGTTTTGATGATGAAAAACTCGTTCGTGCTATTGCGGCTAGTAAAATTCCCGTGATTACTGGGATCGGACATGAAATTGACACCTCACTAGCAGATCTCGCCGCCGATATTGTAGCTTCTACTCCTAGTAATACCGCCGAGATGTTATCCAAAGACAAAAAGCTCGAAATCGCTAATCTTCATCGCCTACTCTCTCGCGTCAAATCCCAAATCGAGCGAAGTTTCGACACTCCAAGACTTGAAAATAAACGTAATCTCCTGCGCGCTAAACAGCAGATCCTAAGTCAAATTCTCCGTGAATTAAATCAGTTGAAATCCACTCAAAAAGTCATTGAAAATCTCAATCCCGAAACTATTCTGAAAAAAGGTTACGCTATTCTCAAGGGTGAACTAAAAGTGGACTCCGAAATTTCCCTCGAAACTCTTGACTCCGAAATCTCCGCTCGTATTACCCAAATTAAAGCTAAAGAAAGGAAAACTAATGACTAAAAAATCTGTTGGCGCTAAAATCGAACAACTCAACCAAAATCTCGAATGGTTCTATGGTGACGAATTTAAACTTGAAGAAGCCGCCAAAAAATATCAAGAGGCCGCCGAATTAGCCAAAGATATTGAGCAAGAACTCGAAACTTTGAAAAATCAAATTGAGGTTATTTCGAAAGATTTTAGCATCGAGTAAAACTTTCAAAATCAGTCATCAAAATCCTTAAGCTAACTTGTAAAAAACCTAATTCCTAGTAAAATATAATTATGGATAATTCAAACAACAATCCTTTTCTTGCATCGAATCAATTTAATCAATCTGGCCAAACTCCAGCTAATTTCGGTGCTAATAATCCCTCAGGAAGTAACCCATTCGCTCAGGCTAACCCAGTCTCTTCGATGAATAATTCAACCCCTGCTAATCCAGTGACTTCTGAAGCTCCAGTGACCTCTGCGAATTCTGGCGACATTTATCAGAATCTCTACCAGAGTCCATTCACTCCTGGTATGCCAGCCGCGAATCCTCTTAACAAAAATTATGCCGATATGACTGGTGAAGAACGTAAAGAAGCTAGTCGCATCGCCAAGGCTAAAAACCGCATTGATCTTATGAAAACCGTTGGACTCATCGTGGTGTCTCTTCTTGCAGTGCTTTTCATCGGCCTCTTTATTTGGATGTGGGTGAAGTGGAATGACGCCAGTACTAATGTGAAGGGTAAGGTCGATGTCGCTGTAGCGGAAGCTAAAAATGAACTTCAGACCAAGCTCGAATCCGAATTTGAAGAGAAAGAAAAATACCCATATAAAGTCTTTACGGGTCCTACTGACCTTGGTGAACTCAGCTTCGAATATCCAAAAACTTGGAGTCTCTACGTTCAAAGTAGTGCCAACCGCGGTGGTGACTATGCCGCCTATCTGAATCCAGGTCAGGTTAATGTGGTCCAAGATGATACCGTGATGGCACTCCGCGTCAGTATTAAGGGTACCCTCTTCGATCAGGCGATTAGTGATTTTGCCGAAAAAGTCCGTTCTGGTGATATGACACTTTCAACTACCGTAGTTAATGGCAATAATGTCAACGTTTACACTGGTAAATTAGATAATGAATATCAGGGAATCATTTGCGTCTTCAAGCTTCGCGACAAGACTGTCATGCTTCAAACCGATTCCACCAGTGTCTTCAGTGATGACTTCTACCGTATTCTCAAAACCGTCAAATTTAATAGCTAAATTTATCCGAAAAATCTGCAACCCCCGCACCATTTTGCGGGGGATTGTTCAAGCATTTTGCCTGAAAAATGGGTGCTATAATTAATTTATGAATAGTGAGGTAAATGGTATTTTCGTGGTTGCACATGACTTGAAAAGTCCGCTTACTCTTATGCGCCAAATGGCTCTCGCGATGGATTTTCAAAAAGATAGCACCGCCGAACTCGAAAAATCTCGTAATAAAATTATTCGCATTTCCGAACGTGCCATGCGTCAGGTTAACGACCTCACTAAAATCGCCCGCATCGAAGAAGGTTTGTTTACCTTGGAGCCGGTTTCCATTCGTGCCGTCTGCGATGATGTGATTTCTGAGCTTGAGCAACTCTTCGCTCTCAATCAACGCAAGCTTCGTTTCGAATATCGCAACAAAGCTCGCCTGGTGATTGGCAATTACGATTTGATTTTCAGTGTAATTTATAATTTCTGCGCCAATGCCATGTACTATTCCACGGTCGAAACCGAATCTTGCTTAATTATTTCCGACAAAAAAGATAAAATCGTGGTCGATGTGAGAGACTTCGGGCCGAGCCTTCCTACTTCCGTTTGGCGTCAAATCAAGGCCGGTCTCACCGCTCCCACCAGTATTTCGATGCGTCCCGGAAGCTCTGGGTTAGGCCTTTATATTGCTTCGAAATTCGCCAAATATTTAAATGCGGAAGTTTCCGCCGTGCGTCACCGTGACGGTACCAGTTTCCAGGTAATCCTGCCAGTTTCGCACCAGGCGATTTTGCCGATGTTTGATTAGGAGGAAAATGAGTCAGCAATCTAAAAAATCATCATCCAAAATTGCACAATCAAATACCCCGTTACTGGAAACTATGCAGCCTAAGACCTCGCGCCCAATTTTTATTATCGAAGACGACCCAGATTTTGCGGAAATTTATCAAAAACATCTAAAGCGCAATTTTCCAGAAATTCCAGTGCAGATTTTCTATAATGCGATCGAGGCCAATGCGGCCTTTTCGGAACTTCGCGAGGAAGAGATGCCGTCTTTGATTATTTTGGATGTATTACTCACTGGTCCAGACGGTTTTACTTTACTAAATGAGCTCCTCTCATATCCAGAAACTAGTCAAATCCCGGTACTTTTAATTTCATCGTTAAATCTCGGTCAAATGTCCCTGCAGGCTTACAATGTCCGCGCGATTCTGAATAAGGAAACTTTTACGCCAGCGGATTTTGTGACAAAGATCAAAGACATTCTATCTCCAGCCACGAAAACCTCATTAGCTAATCATCTAGAAACCACCGAAGCTTCCAATGAAGAATCAATTCCAGGACGCACCCTTCGAGTCAAGGAGGGGAATCATGCCTGATCTGCGTACTGAGGCGATCGTACTTTCGCGTGTTAAATATCAAGAGTCCGATCGCATTCTCACACTGCTCACTCCTGAAGGTCGCTTTTCGGCTATTGCGCGCGGCGTCCGTAAGGAACGCTCTAAATTAGCTGGCAGTATCGAGCCTTTTACGGTTTCTGACGTGGTCTTGCATTTTAAATCGCAAAACACCGATTCGGGCAGCCTCGCAATTCTGACTTCTGCCACTATGTTGAAGTTTTATCAAAATATCATTACCGATCTCGATACGCTGACTATCGCTTCGAATTTCCTTAAAGTGATTAATCGCCTAACCAATGACGTTGATTCTAAGGAATATTTTCAGCTTCTAAAAAATGCCCTTTCGACACTAAATACGGCAGAAAAATATCAAATTCCGCTCGTTGAGACACATTTTTATCTTAATTTAGCTTTTATTTCTGGCGAAATGATCAATCTCGCTACCGACTCGAATGGTGACCGCCTCACGCTCGACAGTTATTATAGTTGGCATAGTTTTGACCGCTGCTTTGTGCTTGCGACGGATGGCACCGGAGAATTTAATGCCGATACAATCAAAATTTTACGTCTCATGACCTCCATGCCAGTCGCCACTATTTTAAAAATTAAAGATATTCACACTCACCTCAATGCACTAAATATTATTTTGCGCACCCTGCGTGAAATGTTCTAACGCCCAGAGGTCACCACGCTATTTTTGTGGTATAATAAAGAAAAACTAACCAGGAGTGTTTATGGCAAAATTAGAAGATATTGTCAGCTTATGTAAACGTAGAGGATTTATTTTCCAAGGCTCCGACGTCTACGGCGGTATGGCTGGTACCTGGGATTTTGGTCCACTCGGCGTTAGTTTGAAGAAAAAACTCAAGGATCTTTGGTGGCAATATTGGGTAGAAAATCGTAATGATATGTACGGCGTCGATGCTGCCATTATTATGAATCCACGCACCTGGGTCGCCTCCGGTCACGCCGCCACTTTTTCCGACCCATTAGTGGAATGTAAATCCTGCCACGGTCGTTTTCGTGCTGATAAGTTAGCTAAGACTGCTGAGGGTCACGATTTATCTACGGAAATCACCGGAGAAGAACTCATTAAGGCCGGTATCAAATGTCCTACTTGTGGCAAGATTGAATGGGGTGAAGTTAAACCATTTAATATGATGTTCCAGACCCACGTCGGGGCTGTGGCTGACAATAGCTCTATTGCCTATCTTCGTCCAGAGACCGCTCAGGGTATCTTCACAAATTACAAGAACGTGGTTGATACGATTTACCCAGATATGCCATTCGGTCTAGCTCAACAGGGAAAAGCCTTTCGTAATGAAATTTCGCCACGCGACTTTATTTTTCGTTGCCGTGAGCTCGAACAGATGGAAATTGAATATTTCGTCAATCCAAAAGATTGGGAACGTATCTTCGACGAATTGCTCGCTGATGTGCATGACTTCCTGGAGAATGTCGTTAAACTTCCAGCTGATAAGATTCATGAATACGACGTCCCGGCTGCTGATCGTGCACATTATTCTAAGCGCACTATCGACCTTGAATTTGACTATCCAATCGGTTGCGAAGAATTGATGGGTATTGCCTATCGTACCGACTTCGACCTTGGTAATATCGAGCGTGAGTCGAAGAAGAGTATGGTTTACCGTGACAAGCGCACTGGTGAAACATTTGTACCTCACGTCATCGAGCCATCTTTCGGTGTCGAGCGTTTGATTATGGCCGTACTTTCGAGTGCTTATCATGAGGATGAAACTAATGGTGAAAAGCGCATCGTCTTGCAACTTCCAGAACATCTTGCGCCATACCGTTTCTGCGTTTCACCACTTCTTAAAAACAAGCCAGAATTAGTCGAAAAAGCCAAGGCAGTCTATGCTGAACTTCGCGAAAAGTATGGCAATGTCACTTGGGATGATTCTGGTAACATTGGTAAACGCTATCACAAGCAGGATGAAATCGGTACGCCAAAATGTGTGGTTATCGATTTTGATACCCTTGAAGATGATACCGTGACGGTTCGTGATCGCGACACTATGGCTCAAACTCGTGTTAAAATCGCCGAACTCTAAATCCAGCAATATCTCGAAAATAGACCGAGAAAACTGAGTTTAAACAAAAAAGAGACCAAAGCTTCGGTCTCTTTTTATTCAAGTTCGCTGAATTCCGGACGAATTTTAGCCTCAAATAACACAATCGACACCTTCGGTGGTGGCGTAAAATCTGTTGACCTTAATGGGTAACGAATTTTTGTCGCGTAGTATTTATTCAAAATATATCCCAGCTGGCTCGTGTAGTGGCGGTCAGAGAGGATTAATTTCAAAGCTAATTGCTTTTGCAAAATCAAATAAATGGCTTTTGGGGGATTTTTCAAACCTTTTTCGATAATTTGTCCGTTTTGATTTTCGAGGTTAAGTAGTTTATAAAACACTTCTGCCGACAGGGAAAAGGGCGGATTAGAGAAAACTTTATAATTTGTAAAATCGAAATTCACTTCTCGAAAATCTCCATGCACTAGCTTCACGTTATCGAGATTTTGTTCCTTCAGGTTGGCTTGCAGTTTTCTGAAAGTTTCCGGGTCTTTTTCGATAGCGTAAACTAACCCACATTTTTTCGCTAGTGCCGCGGTAATCACACCACTTCCTGCCCCAATTTCCACCACTGTGTCACGGCGCTTCAGGTTACTGTGGCCGATTAGCATGAGCGCAAGTCGAACATTTTTCAAAAAATGCTGGTCCAATAGGTAATTACGGCTAGGCATTTTTACCTCCTAGAATTTGACGCGCTTTCTTTAAAATTTCGTTTTCCGCAAAATAATTCTTCACCAGGGAATTGCCGAAAAGTAGCCAAACTTCGTTAATTTTTTGTCGGCGCTCCTTCGGTAATTCACGGTAATTTTTCATGAGTTTTGGTGCATATTTTTGCCAATTTCGCATCAAGCTTACTGGCTCCTCCACATCTGATTTCTCGAAAACCTCAAAAATACCATCCATAAAAAATCTCAATTCTTCCGGCGAGGCAGAGGCTAGAAAATCATCCACCGTCTTATTTAGAATGTCGCTTAATTTGGTATTTTTGGCGCGACAGAAATGATCGTCTTTAATTTCCCAAGTATAAATATCGTGTTGATAGAGATTTTTTGCCTGACTTTTGACTACTACGACCTTTTCTTTATGGGCCAAAAGTCGACCAATTACCGATCCCTCTGGGATATAGCTCACGATTTTTGGTAAAACCCTAATCGCGCCCGTGTCTCTATTAAGTAACTCATCTCTTAGTCCCGGCCCATCGTAATTTAAGACCTTCAGGATTCTTTTTTGCAGTCGATCTGGCGCCATAATTGCTGAATAAATTGATAAATTACCGCCTTTCGAGTGTCCACCGAGGTAAAAATTTTTGTAAAAATAGCGGTGCGAAATATTTTTTAAGTATTCTAGCGCTTCTTTTTGGGCTGGAATCTCTGACAGAAACGACATATTAAAATCTTCTTTCCAGCCAAAAAGCGTCCCATCCGTGCCAAAAAAGGAAACATACATGGTGAAGAAATTAATCTGAATCGTCACCGCCGAAAACTGTTTTTCGAGTTGCTTATTATTTTTTCGCACAAAAAATCCCACTTTCAAATTCTGAAAGCGTGGACTTTCTCCCAGTAGTTGAATGAATTTCTCGTCATCGGGCCAACCAAAAGCAGAAGTTGGTAAATCCTTCATTGCTTCGGCAATTTCGGAGATTTTAAAATTTCGTTTAGTTAAATCAAGCTGTCTTTTAATTTTATGAAATGGCAAATAAGAAATTCGCGCAAAAGCTAGCTCGTCCAGCTCGGTAATCTCAGTAGTTTTTGAGATTCGTTTCTGATTTTTTTCAATATAATTATTTAAATTCATTATCATTTTACATCTCTCAGAGATAAAAAATGGTGGTTCCGACTGGACTTGAACCAGTGACACAAGGCTCTTCAGGCCTCTGCTCTACCAACTGAGCTACAGAACCACTTCCCTAAATTATAGCATAGTGCGTGGTATAATTAAAGTATGAAAAAGATAAATACTGCCCCAATTTCTGGCATGCAAGAGCTTTTGCCTCGCGAGCAAGCCATTTTTGATCAAATAAAATCGCAAATTATGCAGGTTTATCATCTCCATGGCTTCAATCATATCGAAACGCCGATGATTGACCGTACGAAAATCCTCCTCGCTAAGGCCGGCGGTGACACTGAAAAACAAATTTATAAAGTGGTGAAAACCGCCGAAACTTCCGGTGATGCCGATCAGGCCTTACGTTTCGATCACACGGTGCCACTCGCGCGTTACGTGGTTGAGCATCAAAATGACATAGCTTTTCCGTTTCGCGTTTCGCAATTCGGTCGTAATTTTCGGGGTGAGCGTGCGCAAAAAGGTCGTTTCCGCGAATTTTATCAAATGGACGCGGATATTATTGGCCGTAATACTTTACCAACCGGTTACGACGCCGAAGTTGTAGCTACTGCCTTTCACGCGCTTTCGCAATTTGTGAAGACTCCGATTTTAGTGCGTCTTTCGAATCGTAAAATCCTAGCCGGTCTTCTCGAAGCTCTCGCTCTTACGGAAAAAAGTTCCGAAATCTACGGTATTATAGATCATGCCGAAAAAGTTCCGGCCGAAGTCACCGAGACTAAACTACGTGAACAAGTCGCTGATGAATCCAAAGTCCAAACCTTGCTGCAATTCGTGCAAATTCGTGGTCCGCGTTCTGAAGTAGCTGAAAAATTGACTGCGCTCGGTATCGAGAATGAGACTTTTATGACCGGTGTAAGTGAACTTCTCTTAGTGCTCGATCTTCTCGAAGCCCAGGGAATTGGCCAATCCGTGGTTGCCGATATGTTAATTATTCGTGGTCTTGATTATTATACTGGCACGGTTTTTGAGACGTTACTTCCAGAATATAAGAATCTCGGTTCCATCTGTTCTGGTGGTCGCTATGACAATCTCGCCTCGAACTATACCGAGGAAAAATTCCCAGGTGTCGGCATCTCTATCGGCTTGACGCGCCTCTTCTACTGTCTCTCGGCCAATAATCTTTTGGAAAATTATCAGTCCGCTCCTGTCGAGTACTGTGTAGTGCCAATCTCAGACGCCGAAATTGCCTACGCCTACCAAGTAGTCGCTCAGCTGATTAATCAAGGCGCCAGCGTGGACCTCTGTCTACTCGATAAGAAGCTTGGTGATAAAATTAAATACGCTTCTAAGGTTGCTGAAAATGTAATCATTATCGGTGAAAACGAAGCTGAAAGTCGAACCTATCAAGTTAAGAATCTCACCACTGGTGAACAAAAAACTTTCGAACTAAATTAAAAATTTTTAAATTTAAACTAAAAAATCAATAAATTCATTTAATAAAATAGTCGCCCTTGCGGCTATTTTTTTATTGAAAAAGCTCAAAGCTAAAAACTAAGGAAAACAAAGACACGCTTTAATTTCCTGAAAAATACACAAACAAATAATAGAGGTAAAACCGAACAAAATTCCAAAACCGAACACGAATATAGAAAACCGAACATCAAAATCCCACAAGTTAAAATAAATTAAAATATAAAATACCGTTTTTGCAACTAAGAAATGTCAACCCTAAAAACATTAAAAATCTCAAAAGTCAATGTTGACGACAAGCAAAAGCATGATATCATAGAAATAAGAATTCGGGCGAAGTTGAGAGACGTCTGAATTCGAAGACAAAACACCTCGGAGGTTGAGTGTGAAGTTAATGTCTATATTGTAAATAAAATACACCTCGGGAGTTTGGTGTATTTTTTATTAGTCTATGCTAAAATATCTCTATGGCACTGTGGCGGAGTGGTTACGCAGCGGTCTGCAAAACCGTGTACACCGGTTCAATTCCGGTCGGTGCCTCCAATTTATCGAAGTAGATGCGGCAATTTTTTAGAAAAAGCCACGACTTTGGTAGTATAATATCTCTAAGCCCGAATGGCGGAATTGGTATACGCGTTCGACTTAAAATCGAATGGAGAAATCCATATGGGTTCAAGTCCCATTTCGGGCACCAACAAATTTTTCCTAAATACTTGACTTTATGTCATATTTCGGTAAAATTAAAAATAGCATGCGAGCTTAGCTCAGTTGTTTAGAGCGCTTCCTTGCCAAGGAAGAGGTCGAGAGTTAGAGTCTCTTAGCTCGCACCAATTTATCCCCACTAAAACCCCCCTTTTAGTGGGGATATTTTGTGCCTAAAAAGCTTACCACTTTTTCGATTTCTGATATAATTAAAGTATTAACAAGGAGTAAAATGAACACACTACAAATGATTTTAATCGGTGTAATCGCAGTTGTAATCCTAGTTGCTCTCTATGCAATTTTTGTTTACAACCACGTAGTCACCGTCAAGGTTCGCGTCGATAATGCTTTCTCAGACATTCTTGTCCAATTGAAGCGCCGTGCTGACCTCATTCCAAACCTTATCGAAACTGTGAAGGGTTATACTAAACACGAAAGTGAAACCCTCGAAGCCGTCGTGAAGGCTCGTTCTAGCGTCCTCACCGCTTCTACCCCAGCTGAAGTTGCTGGTGCCGAAAAAGAAATGAAATCAGCCCTCAGCCATATCTTCGCTCTTGCTGAAAGTTATCCAGAATTAAAAGCCAACGAAAACTTCATCCGTTTGCAGGATCAACTTGAAGATACCGAAGATAAAATTCAAGCTTCTCGCCGCTATTACAACGGTGCGGTTCGCCAATATAACGAATTTATCGTGCGCTTCCCAGCTAATATCTTCGCTGGCATGTTTGGTTATAAGTCTCGTGAATTCTACAACGTTTCCGAAGAGGAAAATGCCAAGATTCAAGAAGCTCCAAAAGTTTCTTTCTAATCAATTAATACGACAAAATTAATATCCAGTGGGGCGACCCACTGGATATTGTCAGAAAGGGAATATGTATTCTCAAATTGCAGCTAACAAAAGAAATACCGTTTTGATTCTTGCCGGCTTCGTCGGTTTTATTGGTTTTATCGGGGCGCTTTTTGCAGCTGTTTACGGCGATAGTAGTATTTTTATTTTTACTTTAGTTTCTGCTATTATTTATGCCAGTATCATGGTCTTTTTGTCTTCTAGTATGGCTATGGCGATGACTGGCGCTCGTCCTATTGCTAAAAAAGATTACCGTTCTCTTTATAACATTGTAGAAAATCTCACCATCACTACCGGTCTGCCGATGCCAGAAATTTACGTGATTGATGATCCGGCGCCAAACGCCTTTGCTACCGGCCTCGATCCAGCGCATGCTAAGGTTGCGGTGACCACTGGCCTGCTGAATATTATGGATAAGGACGAGCTCACCGGGGTTCTAGCTCATGAAATTTCTCATATTAAGAATTATGATATTCGTGTTTCTTTGGTAGCTTTTGCCTTAGTTAGTGTAGTGGGTTACATTGCTGATATTGGTCTTCGTATGATTTCCTATACTAATCGCCGGGACGAACAAGACAGTCCGGTCGGAGTGATCGCGCTGCTTTTTACTTCGATTTTGGCTCCTCTAGTCGCCACGATTGCTCAAATGGCGATTTCGCGTGAACGAGAATATCTTGCCGATATGTCTGCCGCCGAAATTACTCACTACCCAGATGGTTTGATTAGTGCCTTGAAGAAACTGGATGAACACGGTCAACCAATGCGTCGTCAAAATACCGCCACCGAAGCAATGTTTATCAATAACCCACTCAAAAAACGTCGCACCAACTCACTTTTCCGCACTCACCCACCAATTGAAAAACGCATCGAACGTCTCGAGCGCGCGAAGGATAATATTTAATGAAAAAATCTAAAACTAAATCAGTAGCATCCGAGTCAGCCTCTGATGAAAAAAATCTGGTTTCAAAGCATACACAGCGTCAAGCTGAAAGGCAGCAGAAAAAACTTCAAAAACAGGAGCAAAAACAAAAAAAGCAACTCGCGCGCGAAAAGAAACAGCTAATCAAGAAGCAGGATGAAGTGCGGCTTCATCGCTCCTTTAAGCGTTCCTATTACGAAGATTATCAGCGTAAAACCGAGCTCCCGAGTTTAACCAGTCAAGCTAGTGCTGCCTTTAAAATGTTTTTCAAATTCTGGAAAATCTTTCTACCACTGCTTTTGATTTTTGTCGGCCTCTATATTTTTCTCATTGGCGCCATGTCGGAAAATACCCTTGCCGATGTCAAAGCGAACGTCGAGCAAACTAATAAGGATGTGGCGGATGGTAAAATCGGCACCGTCGGTAAAGCGGGGCTTACTTTGCTCGGTATTATTTCCACCGGCGGTCTCACTACTATGAATGATGCGCAGATTGTCATCGCGGTGCTTCTATTTACCATTATCTGGCTAGTCACTATCTATCTAGCGCGCCACCTCATCGCTGGTCACCAGGAAATTAAGATGCGCGACGGGTTCTATAGTGCCTTATCGCCTCTGGTTTCGACTCTGGTGGTCGGACTCATTATCTTTCTTGAAGCCGTACCAATCATGCTTACCATCATAGTTTTTCAAGTTGCTCTTACTACTGAGTTTCTCTCTACGCCATTCTATGCCTTGCTTTTCTTTATGTTTGCCGCATTGATGATTACGCTCAGTCTCTATCTGTTATCCAGTAGTTTTTTTGCGATTATCGTGGTTTCGGCGCCAGGACTATACCCCTTAACTGCTGTGCGGATGGCGAAAAATCTCATTATGGGGCGCCGCCTGCGTTTCTTGATTCGGGTTTTTTACTTGGTGATTATCGTGGCTCTACTTTACCTATTATTACTCATGCCGGCTATTATCCTCGATGGTGCCCTGAAGTCTCAATTTACCTGGTTCGCTGAGAGTAAAATTCCGTTTGTGGCTATTATCCAGCTCACCATTACAGTCTTCATTTTTATTTATCTTTCGATTTATTTTTACCTCTTTTATCGCGCCCTTCTCGATTATAATGACGATGCTAAACTGGAGCTCTAAAATATGAATAATGAAAAATCTGCGGCCAAGGCTCGCATTGAAAAATTAAAAGAATTAATCAACGATTACCGCTATCATTATCACGTCCTAGACGAGTCGATTATGTCGGAAGCTGCCGCCGACTCTTTGAAGCATGAGCTTAGTCAATTGGAAGAGCAATATCCAGAATTTATTACTCCTGATTCACCAACCCAACGCGTCGCCGGTAAGCCTCTGGATAAGTTCCAAAAAGTCACGCACGCTTCCCGTATGATTTCTCTCGCCGATGTTTTTTCTGAATCCGAAATTCGTGATTGGGTAGCCAGAAATTATAAGTTAGTTGATCAAGGCACCGAATTCACCTTTTTTACCGATATTAAAATGGATGGCCTGGCTATGTCCTTGCATTATGAAAATGGCATTTTTAAGCAGGCTGTTACACGTGGTGATGGTCTGGTGGGCGAAGATGTCACGATGAATGTAAAAACTATTCAAAACATTCCCCTCAAACTAAATCTGGATAACCCACCTGAACATCTCGAGGTGCGTGGTGAAGTAATC
>CAUUCV010000005.1:0-12982 GCA_963543745.1 uncultured Candidatus Saccharibacteria bacterium
TTGCCAAGGTTTTTGTCATACTCACACCTCCATTCTTCGCCACCGACTTACTACGAATCATCGCCGAGGTATTATCCGCCAAACAAATCACCTTTGCTCCGGAGTCCAAGATTTGCTCTCCCGAGGCCAAGCTCATCCCTAAATATTCCATTTTTGCCCCCTCTCCTTTTAGAATCGTCGTCGGATACAGCATTGTTACCTTCGAGCCAAAAGTGCCTGACACCCACTCCATTTCACCGCCCGCTTCTACAAGCGCTCGCTTAGTATTTAAGTTGAATACATTTTTTGACCAACTTTCTACCGTCGAAAATCGCATTTTTGCCCCCTTTTTCACAAAAATCTCTACCGAACCCACATGTAAATTATTTTTCTCATACTTTGGCGCTGAACACCCCTCGATAAAGTGCAGTTCGCTTCCCTCATCTACCACGATTAAGGTATGCTCAAATTGCCCAATTCCCGGTTCATTCATTCGATAATAACTCTGAATTGGTAGCTCCGCCGTCACCCCATTAGGAACGTAAATAAATGACCCACCACTAAACATTGCCGCGTGTAACCCCGCAAATTTATGGTCATCTTCTGGTATCAACTTCATAAAATGTTCTAAAAAGATTTCACCCACTGGCGCACCATATTTCGCCAAATTTTCCTTTGAACTCTTCTCCGTCGCCAAGATTGCTTCTTCTAGCGGTAAAAACATCACCCCAGATTGCGCTAATTTTTCACGCATTCGGTGATAAACCACCTCCGAATCAAACTGCGCACCTACACCAGCCAATCCCTCTTTTTCCGCCTCTGGAATTCCCAGGGCCTCAAAAGTCTCTCGAATCTCCTTCGGTACCTCATCCCAAGAAGTTTTCACCTCACGATCACCGGCCTCTTTATAAAATTGAATCCCACCTGCGTTAATCTGCGAAATTAGTTCCTCTACCCCTGGCAACATCTTCCCAAGATTCTGTTTTTGCCAAGCCTGTACCCCCAGAAGCCTCTTTTTTAGCACCCATTCCGGTTCTCTTTTTTGTCGATGAATCGCCTCCGCCGCTCGACGCACTACCTCTTTTTTCACTTCACACCCCTCTCGTCCATCACGCCGCTCTCGCCTATCACGCCCCTATCGTCCAATACTCTCGCCGACTTCTCATCACCACACTCATTTTCTGAAAATCTCTTCGACTTCTCATCGCCACGCTCATTTTCTACCACTATCAGTTTCCCGCCCACCAGCTCAACTACCTTATCCACCTTCATTTTTTCCAAAATTCTCAAATTATGTGAAGTAATCAAAAAACTCGCCCCAGTTTCTTGCTGATAATCCGCTAAGATTTGTGAAATTTTCCCCGCCGACTCCATATCTAATCCCGAATCCAATTCATCCAACATACAAAACTTCGGCTTCAAAGCCAACATCTGTAAAATTTCGTTCTTTTTCTTTTCTCCTCCCGACATCCCCACCCCACATTCGCGCTCCATAAAAAACATCGGAAGCCCCAACAATTTCTGATTTGCCATCAAACTGTTGCGCGCCTCATCGATCCGCACTTTTTCACCACGTTCCATTAACCCAGTTCGCACAATTTCTGTCGTAGAAACGCCATTTACTTCTGGCGGTGTCTGAAAACTCAAAAACATCCCGAGAAGACTTCGCCCATCAGGACTTAGGTTCTGAATTTTCTTCCCCAAAAACTCAATTTCCCCCTTCAAAATTTCATATCTCGGATCCCCCATAATCGCTCCTAAAAGCGTCGATTTTCCAGAACCATTCTTCCCCTTTAGTACCAAAGTTTCCCCAGGCAAAATCTCAAAATTCACCCCCCGAAGCACTACTTGCTGATTTTTTCTAATTGCTACCGTCAAATCTGAAACTCTGAACATTGCACCTCAATCTCTTCTTTATTAAATTATAACATTGTCTCTTGATAGAATGAATTATCTGCGTTATAATTAAATAACAATCCCCTGTAGCTCAATGGTGGAGCAAGAAGCTGTTAACTTCGAGGTTGTCAGTTCGAGCCTGACCGGGGGAGCCATATGAAAAATCAGGCCCTAAAGGCCTGTTTTTTATATTCCCCAAGGTTAGGCGAGAACGTAGTTCGACCATGCAACGAAACGAATGTATAAATAAAATTTATTTTATTTATACTGAGTGAGGCAGCTATGGAAAGCTTTTGCAAAAGCAAAAGCTTAGCCTGACCGGGGGAGCCAAAATTATTGAATAATCCCAAATTTCGGGATTATTTTTATTCACACTACCACCGGTTAGGCGAGAACGTAGTTCGACCATGCAACGAAGTAAGTATATAAATATGCTACATATATACTCAACCCACATTCTTAACCAGCAAAAATCCCCTCTCTCGAGGGGATTAGTAATTAAAGGAGCGTATTTTTGTGAAGTTACCAAGCAAATTCTATACCGTGTTGTTTTGCCCGAATAAACATAATAATCACAAACACTACCGATACCAATATAAATATATAAGGCCCAAATGCCATAATAATCAACATCAAGGCTGGCATTAACACTAAAAATACCAGAGAACTTGGTATGAGATTTTCTTTTACATTCTCATTTTTAGTATTCTCGATACTCTTCTTGTGCGACAAGTATTCGCCGATTGCACTAATAACAAAAATCACAACAGTAAAATATGCAATCGCCACGAATCCATCAGCTCTCTTTAAATAAAAAAATGAAATCCAAGAAGTTAATACACAAACGATTCCGTGTATATACATTTGACATAGGTCAATATTCTTTCTCTTGAATTCATCATCGGAAGCCAATGAATCGTCGAAAAACTTAGTCGCAAAAGCCATAAATCCTATAGCCGCAATTTGCAATCCGTAGCGATAACCACTTAGGCATAACAACATGAAGATGATAGATCCAAAAATCTTCAACCAACTAGCAACGGTGTTATCAAAAAAAATCATATATTCTCCTCCTGTTAAAGTTCTAGGTCACTAAGGCCTCAAATAAAATTCACTGACACAGGCCAGTAAATTAGTAACTTCCATATTATCTCACATTTATTAAAAAATAGCAAACAAAAAGATCACACTCCAATCTATTTACTGAGCCCCTCACTATAAGATAGCTATTTTATTAGTTCTCATAATAATATTGATTTTTAATTATTCCTTGATACAATAAAATTATATTCGGGGATTTCCCGCACCCTAGTCGCAAGGCTAGGGGAAATTTTTTATAAACATCACCCAAAACCCCAATCTCACAATTGGGGTTCCCTATTTCTCAGGATCTAACTGATTATTTTATCTCGATCTCAGCCGAAATTCCTACATGATCTGAAGCATAACCATCATGTCGTTTGGCATAATATGGTCGCATGGCACCTCACCATTAAATTTCAAGCCCGAAAGTGTATTTTTCACCCCGTTTTCGTAGGTCAAATCACGCAAAAAATCCAATTCTCTCATCGCTGGCGCCTCATGTCTCACATTCAAATCACCACAAAGCACAAATGGCTTATCTTGATACGGTTGAATAATCTCCGCCAAATGCTTAAATGCCTTCACTGTATCATCGTCCCCGAGTGGTTGTGAACGCCAAAATCCATGATGATTTGCTATCACCATTCCGTTTTCCAACTCCACAACTTGCACATTTAAATTGTTTGAACACATTTCTTCCAAAATCGTATGTTCCGTATATTCCCCGTTCACAAAAGTGTTCATCGTCGAACAAAACGGAATTCTACTTAAAATCATATTTCCTAGATCAAAACTTCCGTTCGCTAAGTCACTACTCCAGTTTGGCGAAAAATAAGCATATGGCATCCCCGTCGCCTGCTTAATCGCTTCCGCGTCAAAACAAAGCCTTGCTAAATGCACCTGACAATTCTCTGAGCTCATCACCTCCTGCATGCAGATTACATCAAATTTATTATTTTCCAAAAAGCGTTTTAATTCCCCCTCCACTTTTCCCATCCATACGTTCAATTGTAAAATTTTCATGCTTATATTGTACACCAAAAATCCCCTCATCGAGGGGATTTTAAAACTAGTGAAATTATTCAGCATGAGATTCCGAAGTATTTTTATTTTTCTTTCTCCTCTTCGGACTCACATTCTTCCTCTTCTTCATCGAATTGGAAGTCGTCATCATCTGAAACCAACGGCCAAGCCCCCATCGAGAATAACGTTATGTTTATCGCTATACACACTAAAAGCTCTGCCCAATTTCGACAAGCCATAATCATTAATCCCCATAATGGGATTAACATCATCGAAAAGAACCAGATATTCGCTAGGCTTTTTCGCATTTGCTCCGAATATTTATCATGTGTAAAAACCCAAATAATCAGACCATAACAGAATAAAAATCCTACCATAAACAATGCGATCGTTAATACCGAGTTCCCACAAACATAAAAGACCATAAGCATTACCAAAATTCCATAAACAAAATCCGCTAATGATACTCGACCTCCTAATAATGTCTCTCCCAGCATCCAAAAATCACATTCCTGTTTCCTGAAAATTGCCTGCCGAAAATAGTCTATCATTACAACCGCAAATCCTAATATGCTAATACCGACTCCTACCTGAGGATCACTCAAACAGATAATCGTCGAAATTAAACATAACAGAATTCTCATTAAATTTCTATTGCTAAGTTTAAACAATTGTTTCATTTTCCCCCTCCATTTTTTCACACTCTCTGTGTTTTTAGTGGTTTAATGCCCCTACACAGGCCAAATAAGTCAAAACCGCAGCCATAATTAAAACATAGCTCAAGATCAAATAAATCGCACTTGATAGAATTCGATTCAGTTTCAAAAAACTTTTCTCAAATTCCGCCGGCCAAAAAATCTGTAGGCCATAAAAAGCTGTCGCCAAGCTCACCAACATTAGTGCAAAAATCGTCGCCAACTTCTCCGTTCCCGGAATAAAAATATACACGCTATAGGTTAAAAAAATCCATGCATGCATATTATTACAGAATTTTCGATTCAAGCTCAGCTCTTCTGACAGGAATTTCACCCACTTGTTATTTACTCGCATATATGGGTCTAACCAATACGCATTCACTAGCAGGCTCGGTAAAACCGTCACCGGAAGTCCGATCATTAAAATCGCCATCTTATAGCCATTTATCACCGAAAATCCAAAAAATAACACCGTTAAACTAATTACCACCTCTAGCAGCATAACTCCGTTTAACACTCTGGTACGTCGATTTTTCTCTTGCACCACTGATGCGATTTTTTCGCCTTCAAGGCCATTCACTACTTCACTTAATTTAATCAATTCCACGAAATTTCCCTCCATTTTTCCCTCCTTGTCATATCACCGAAGTGACCCAAAAATAGTTTCAATTTTCCAAATTCAATTAAAATTAATTAAAATCTAAGCTTGCATAATTTCACCTCATTTCTAAAGAACTATTTTGGGACAAAATTGTCCGAACACAAAATCACACCTATATTATAATACAAACAGTCATTTTTGTCAATATTTCACCCCTGTCACACTTCGCCATAGGCCTTTCTTTTTTATCATTCCGTCATGCTTAAATCTCTTCACTCTTACCCTATTTCTCATCCCGCTCAGCTTATTTTTATCCGCCCCTTCCTTTTTTCTCATCCCGCTCAGCTTATTTTTGCGGTATAATATAAGCATTATGGAGCACGAAACACGCAAAAATTTTAATCAATTTCAACAGGAACCAGAACTTCACGTCCAAAATCGTAATCAAGGTCCTGAAATTCCTCGGCTCCATCGCTCCGCCGCCTATCAGGAACGTCAACTCCAGAGACACCTTCAATCTGAACTTGATAAAAAGCGCGAAAACGAACCTGCTCTCGATACTATTGGCGAAAGACTTATTTATCTTGCTACCATGGCCGCTCCTACCATCGGTCGCGCTGCCCTACTTGCCATTGGTACAGGGCTTGCCGTGAAGGGTGTTTCTATGTTGGCCAACCACGTCTCTAATCAATCAATTGAGCAACACCAAAAAGATATGGAAGAACTCGGCGTCCCTCTCGAAGATGACGAAGAAGACGATTACGATCGCACCTTCACTGGTTATGAAGATTACATGAACCATCACAATGCTCTTCGCGCCCAAAAAGGCCTCGAACCAGATTACATTCCTGAAAATGGCCCCGTCGAACTTCAGTCTGAATTCGATTCTTCTGCCGAAGCTTCTCAGATTTCCAACGACACCGAAAATTCCGCGTACTCCATCCAGTTAGATGATGATATGCAAAAATTCACTCCCGATAATAATTTGACCATTCCAGAAGAAAAAATAGCTGACGATATTACTTCCATAAATACTAACGCCATCCCAATTGAACACCGCACCGCTATCACCTTACAAGACGAAAAACTCGCTCATATCGCCGAAAAAACCATTCTAAAAACCGTTAATTTCCCTGCCGGCATCGGCCAATTCAAATCCTTTATGGACTATAAAGCCATCACCGACAAAACCACTCCGAATTATAATTTCACCCACGAAAATGCTAATTTTCATGTTGGTAAATCCGGACTTACCTACTACCAAGACGGCGAAAATACCTACCCTGTCGTCGCGGTCGGTAGTGGCATCTCCGATAAAATTGGCCAACTCATCGAGGTCACTCTTGATCATCAAGGTCATCAAAACACCTTACGTTGCGTGATTGGCGACCAAAAAGATGACGGTGACACCGACCCCACCACTCACACCGTTCACAAAAACGATCGCAGTGTGGTCGAATTCCTTGTCGATTATAATCGATTAAAAGAAGCCAATCCTACCGCTGTTAATATGGGTGATCTCACCTATCTCGATAATTCTCAGTTCAATCTCAAAGGTAGCGTCGCTAAAGTTCGGGTCCTCGACCAAAATTTCTACTCAAACAATAATCAATAATCAAAAAAATAAGCTCGAACCCCGAGCTTATTTTAATTCTGTACATCAAAATCCCAAGTTTATTTTATTCCCCACACCAATCACTCATTACTATCCCTAGAATTCACACACAAAAAAATAAGCCCTCACAGGGCTTATTTTTAACTTCTGTCTTATTTTGCAACAGAGAGTGAGATTTTGCGACCTTCACGATCGATATCTAGAACCTTGAAGTTCTTGCGTTCATTCAAAGTAAAGATCTTTTCTGGATCGACGTCGTTACCTTCACCAAGTTCAGAAACGTGAACCAAAGCTTCAACGGCTGGAGAAATCTGAACGAAAGCACCAAATGGAGTAATACGAGTAACCGTACCTTCCACCTTGGAACCCTTCTTCAAGTTTTCTACCTCTGATAGCCATGGATCAGCTACGAGTTGCTTGATGGAGAGGCTGAGGCGCTCCTTATCAATCGCAATAATTTTTGCCTTGATCGTATCGCCAACCTTAACGTAGTCAGATGGATTGTTTACGCGTTCCCAAGAAATCTCTGAGATGTGTACCAAACCTTCAATACCTTCCACGTTTACGAATACACCGAAGTCCACCACACCAGTTACTACACCTTCGACAGTGTCACCGACGTGAAGTTCAGCAAAACGAGCAGCGAGACCGTCTTTGACCGCTTCTTTTTCAGAGAAGATAAGCTTATTATCTTTCTTGCTGGCATCAAGAATGCGAACTTTGATTCCCTTACCCACGAGAGAATTGAGGCGTTGCAAGATTTCGTCCTTATCAGCAGAACCTACGCGTGGGTAGTGTTCAGCAGAAAGTTGTGAAACTGGCAAGAAACCACGAATTCCTTCGTATTCCACGAGAAGACCACCACGGTTTGCATCAAATGGGGTAACTTCCACGATTTCAGAAGCATCGAGCTTGGCCTGGATTTCATCCCAACCCTTATCCTTCACAGCCTTGCGGAGTGAGAGAAGCACCATGCCGTCTTCCATCTCAGAATCAATCACAGAAGCGGTAACTTCTGCACCTTCTTCGAGGTTACGTGCGAAAGAAGCTTCGCGGCGAGGCACCAAACCTACACCTTGTGCACCGAGATCAATTAAGATTTCGTGCTTTTTTACTGATAAAACAGTACCTGAGACCACGTCTCCAGTTGCTGCTTTTTTGATAGAGTCACCAGCGTTAGCTAGCAATTCATCCATTGTTACTTTTTTGGCATCAGCCATTCTTATATTTTTCCTTCCTTCAGGCCCGTTCAGCTGATTTTCTTCCACAAAAAATCACTTGAACGAACCCGAATCTATTCCCTAATATATCAAAATCACCTCTGTTTGTAAAGTGTTACCCCTCTCCGCTTCTGCTTTATTTTTTCTCCTACCAAGATTACAATAAACTTATGAAAAGCGATGTTAATCATAAAAAGCAGCAATTTCTCGATTTTTTGCGCTCCCAGTATCCCGATTATCATTTTCACCTCAAATCCCGTTTCTCTTTTCGTTACCCTAAAATGATCAATCTCGATCAATCCGCTCTCCTTGACGACACGCCTTTTGCTGATTTTGCTCTTCAAACCCTCCACGAACTCGGCCACGCCCTTAATGAACACCAAAATTATGACACCGCCATCGATCGCCTTAAACTCGAATCCGAAGCCTGGCAAACTGCCAAATCCCTCATCGAAAAACATCAGCATTTTAAAAATATTGAATACTTAAATTATGGCCCCGAATACGCCGAAGCTCATCTGGATACTTATCGAGACTGGCTACATACTCAATCTCTCTGTAAAAAATGTACTCTCACACGTTTTCAAGATGACCACGGTCACTGGCATTGCCCACATTGTGATCACTTATTTTAAGTAATTCCCCACTACTAGACCACATTCACGCAAAAATCAGACCACACCCATACAAAAAAATAAATCCGCCGAAGCAGATTTATTTTTCTTAATTCTAGGTGAATAAATAAATTATTCAGTTACAGTTTTTGCTTTTGCAGGACCGCGTTTTGACAAACGACCACCTTTAGCACCAGCAATTTTCGCAAGAGCAGGGTTAGCTGCAAAGCCACCGGTACGACCTAAGCGTCCACCTTTTTGACCAATGCGAGCGTAAAACTCCTTACCATATTTTTCGCGATTTGTTGCAGCAGCTTTCAAACCACCAGCTTTAGTTCCAGCCATTTAAAATCCTTCTGCCCACCATTTTTTAATTCTCTTATTTACCTTAAGCCTCCCGCTCAAAGGTTAATGATTAGCATTATATAATAACAGAAGCATTTTGTCAATACGCTAAAGTTAAAAAATATGTCATAATATTTATTCTTCCCTTAGACTCAATATTCACCCCATGATATATTTCCGGGTCACGATATTCACCCCATGATATATTCTCTCTGTAAAATACTCTTAATTGTCTACATCTCGCTTTCCTACCTCTTCGAATCCCCCCCGATTTTATTGACATTTTATCTGCTTTTTGTTAAAATTCTTGCGTATGGGGCAATAGCTCAGCTGATTAGAGCGCTGCCTTTGCAAGGCAGAGGTCCAGGGTTTGAATCCCTGTTGCTCCACCATACATGGGGTGTTTAGCGTCCCCCCGCTGAACACTCCACCAAAATACCCTCGCGGGTCTTTTTTTATGTCTTAATTCTCTTTACCCTAGTTTTTACATCAAAGAATCGTCTATTCTCCCCCTATTAATCATTTCTTCTAACCACTTACACCTGGTCTCTATTTATTTTAAACGCAAAATCCAAACACAAAAAATCGGCCTTGCGCCGAATTCATCATCTCTAATCTGGTGGGGATATGTGGACTTGAACCACAGACCTCGTCATTATCAGTGACGCGCTCTAACCAGCTGAGCTATATCCCCAATATCACTTATTTTACCCCATAAAACTCAAAAATGCAATAAAAATCCCCGTTAATTCTGTTATAATTACTATATATGGAATGGCATTTTAGCTTCACCTGGGTTTTTATCGGCCTCATTATCATCATTGTCGGCGGTATTATGGTTTCTAAATACCAAGAAATCTCCACTAACTTCTTAAGTGGTGTTTCTTCTTATGAACGCGTTAAATTTTGGGGACTTATCACTATTCTACTCGGGCTCGTAGTGATGTCTAACCTCCACATTCTTCTTCTTACCCTCTTTGTCCAGGCTATTTTTAAACGTTAGATACACTCATCTAACCCATAACGTAAAACTAGAAAAAAATGCCCCGCTCGGCATTTTTTAATTATTTATCACATTTTGACGCACCCATTCGTACATTGCAATCCCCGCCGCCACTCCCACATTCATCGAGCGTGTCGAGCCAAAAGATTCAATATATCGCACGTCATCTACTGCATTAACAAGTTCTAGACTAATTCCATTACCTTCACTACCAAAAACCAGCGTAGAGTGGCTCTCAAAGCGTTTAAGGCCTAAAGGTTTGGCACGTTCCACGTTGTTTTCAATTGCTACTACTTCCCTATTACGTGTTCTTTGATCTGCCATAAAATCTTCCATTGATGGCCAATACACAATTTCTAAATATTTATCCGTACACATCGCACCCCGACGATTATATTTACGTCGCCCCACAATATGTACCTTACTCACATTAAAATTATTTGCCGAGCGCACAATCGTTCCCGCATTAAAATCATGATCCACGTTTTCAATCGCAATCTCCAGACTATTTCGTTTTTCCGCCAGCCTCTCTTTCACCTCTTCATTTGGCAGCCCCTTATACTCATCCACCAAATTACGGGTATCCATCTTCGCATCCAAAATCTCATCACCTACGAGTAGATTCCGAGTATCCATCTACGCGTCTAAAATCTCATCACCAAAAGATTCGCTGCTCAAGTATTTGCTCAAATTTTCGATTTCCAAAGTATTCATTACCTCTATTATAGCCTATTTTTAAGTTTCAATTTTATAAAAAGCCAAGAAAAAAGGCTGGATAATCCAGCCTCCGGAATTGTTTTATGTTGATCAAATTATGTCTCGCTAATTCCTTGGAAAATTTGAATTCTTCGTCTTAAAATTTTTCAAATAGCTTAAAAATAGCCCTAAATTAGAAATTGAAAATTAAAAATTAAATACTAGAATGAGTAACAATTAGACTACGAATTTCAGGACTTTATCTCTGAAATTGATTTGCGCTTCCGCTTCCATTTGTAACTTTACCTTACTATCCAACGTTAAAATCTTCCGAAGCATTAATACATTCTTCAATAACAAACATTTTTCATCTCTTGTATGTAATAAAATTTGCTCCGTCTTTCGTAATTCCGGTCTTTCCCGCATAAAGAAACTGAATAGTTTATCCGCCGGAATTGAATTCGTTAAAATTATCGCCGAATCATCATTTACTTCTTCGATTTTGCGTTTTTCTAGCCTAGCAGTTTTCTTCGATTCCACTAAACTAATTTCGCCACTATGCATATCATAGTCATAATAGGCCATAAATAAGCAAAAATCTCCGTTCGCTAGTTTAACTTTACCAGTTAATTCCAAATCCATCGAACCCCTTACTCCTTGAATAGAGTCTATCTGTTCTAAATAAATCTGAAAATCCTGGTTCGTTGAACTACGTTGCAACATAATAGGAATTTTCTTCGTATCGCTACAAAAAGCCTCAAAAAAATCCTCTTTTCGAATTCCTCTTGCGGTGGTAAAAATATAACATCTCTCCTTATAATCTAATTCAAGGCAGAAATCTTTACCATTCCTCTCGTCTACTAATTTAATTTTCGACATGACGCTCATAAAACCCTCCTTTTAAATAACCACTGCGTTCACTCATCTCTCTTTGTTCGCAGTCCACAAAAAGACACCCCCATTCTACCACAAAATGCTTAAGTTGTCAAAAAGCACCTCTATTACAAGGTGCTTTGATCCCCCAAATTCTATTCGTTTATTTTATCTGAAGCTGTTTATGCCCCACAATTTCACAATTTCATCAGTTTATTTTACGCAAAACTACTTACAATCACATAGCCATAATAAATCACGAACAGGACCAGAAACGCCAAACCTTCCTTGAAACTAATTTTCTGATCATTCTTCGCAAAAATAAATAACACAATCGGTGAAATCACTAGCGCTACCACGTCGACAATCGAGAAGGCACTTCCTGCCACTCCGCCGAGAATCGCCACCGGCAAACCCGCCACGATTCCGATATTAAAAATATTTGAGCCCACGATGTTACCAATCGCAATATCATATTCCCCCTTTTTCGTGGCAATCACCGAAGTCACCAACTCCGGCAGAGAGGTACCGAGCGCCACAATCGTCAAAGAAATCAACCTCTGACTGACCCCAAAATTCGCTGCAATATCCGAAGCACCTCTCACCACCAAATCACTACCGAGAACTACAGCGAGTAAACCGAACACAATCATCGCAATCGATTTAGCTAGGTTCACCGGCTCACCTTCATCCTCTTCTTCCACTTTATTCGACTTGCGATTTAACATGCCGAAGAGATAGTAAATGAAGATTCCGAAGAACAATAGTAAAATTACTCCGTCCTGCCTAGTGAATAAATTTTCTGATAGTCCGAACAATTTATCCGACAAGACTGCCGCAAATCCCAAAGTCATCAAGACCAAAACTGGGATTTCTTTTCGCACAGTCGCCGTCTTCACATGAAGCGCCCCCACCATTGCCGATACCCCTAAGATTAGTAAAATATTCAAAATATTACTGCCGATCACGTTGCCGAGCAAAATATCGCCCTTCCCCGCCAAGATTGACTGAATACTCACCGCTAATTCTGGTGCGCTCGTACCAAAAGATACAATCGTCAGGCCAATCAGCATCTTCGGCACCTTAAATTTTCTCGCCGTATCACTCGATCCGTCGACAAATACGTCTGCACCTTTTATCAGCAGGACAAATCCCACCAACAATAAAAATGCACTAAAAATTAATCCCATTTTTATTTATTCTCCATTAAACTCTTAATATTTTACCATGAGAATCTTACTCTAACCATCTTTTTTAGTATTCGCCTGCATAATTTGTGCCGTAACAGGCAGATATTTATTAACTGCCAAATTTAATCTAAGGTCATACGCCTCAAATT
>CAUUCV010000006.1:0-12628 GCA_963543745.1 uncultured Candidatus Saccharibacteria bacterium
AATCTGATGATTTAATTATCTCTGCTTCGCCAGAATTTATCCTAAAAGAGATGACAGACCGACTAGATATTAAACTAATGGGTACCAGAATGGATCCTCAAACTGGTAAAATTGATGGTGAAAATTGTCGAGCGGAAGAAAAAGTTAAACGTCTCCATCAATCTTATCCTGATGTAGAAATTAACAAATTTTATTCTGACAGTAAAAGTGATGCTCCTCTAAAACAAATATCCAAACAGGCCTACCTCGTAAAAGGTAACGAACTTCAAGAATGGAAATAAATTAAAAATACCACCTATTTAAGGTGGTATTTTTAATGTTATTTACCTATTTCTATAAGTCGTTCATTAATAGGAACATCTCTGATGCATGCCAAGTGTGAGACAGTAATACCGGCTCTTGGATTTTATTATAATGTTCAGAGATAAACATTTGTGCTTCTGGTACGAAATCATAAACGCCAGATTCGTATGAAAGTGGATAATATTCATCTAGAATATGGAGAGTTCCGTAAAAACCTGACCCATGATAATGTATTTGTGCCCATTCAAGATAAGGGTAAAGTCTATTCTCATAGGTTTTTATATTGATTCTCGGAGTGTCTTTATCCCACCAGCTTAGGCTACCATATAGATCTAATTTTTCTGGTAGTCTTAGATAATTACTTAGATCAATATTATTTTTCTTAGCACCAAGTAACAACAAGCTTGTCGGATAATAATCCATTTGTTCGTTATCAACTATACCTACGAACAACCCATTCTTCGCCTTGGCTTTCACTTCTTTGATAATTTTTTCAACTAAATCTTTACGATTGTTTTTTACCGCACCTAAGATATAAAGTAACTCACCTGGATTATCAGCCTCTTTCAGCGAACAATTTTTATCACCATTGAGATACGATCTCTGGCAATCATATATATCAGTGATTGATGCTAACCAAGGTTCTAATAGATGGGTATTATTAGTTTGCTCTAATACCATAGTGACCAACATTGTATCTCGATACCAGGCATTAGTGCTTTTCTTGTAGCCAATAAGATTTGGTTTTGGAGTAACACCATCAAAATTAAATAGAATTTCTTGATGCAGTACACGCATAATATTAGGGTACTTCTTATTTTCTAGACGTGGTAATCTAAATTTAGTATTACCTGTAGTGATTACTTCTTTTTTTGCGCCCTCTTCTACATAAACCCCATCTTCATTCTCGTAAATTTTTGTAATTACGCCGTCTTTATTTGCGAGCAGTACAGTGTATTCATTTGGAATAATTAGTTCATGGGTATAATTGAATTCTTTTAATACTTTTTTAGTATTCATATCAATTAGTTTTCCGCCTTTATAGAGAATTTTTTCGCGGTCTACCATACCGAAGAAGAAAATATCAGAATATTTTTTATTAGTATCTTCGAATTTTTTTAATTCGAAGTTTTCATGAGTTAACTCTGTATTTAATTCGTAGTAATAATCTGCAAGGCTTGCAACTAGTTTGGTGTTTTCTGGATTGTTCGTGAAAACTTTATAATCCGCACCAGCCTCAGTCAGTGATTCTATGCGTCTAATTGGTCTATAAGCCATTTTATTATTTATTAATTTTATTCCACCCACAGAACAAAGTGAAATTAGTAGTATTGTGATTAATGCCACGTGACGTTTTTTTATCGAGACTAAAATTAATGCAATTATAGCTAGTAAAATTACGATAAATAATTTCTTTGGCATCGTATGAGCAAAACCTAAAACTACAAAAGTCGAGTGTAGGAAATAGATAATACCGAGTATCTGCAAGATAATAAAAATATAGTAAGCGTAGCTGTAAAAACGTTTAAATTTGGATAATTTATTATAAAGTGGACCGTAATAGTTGGAGATAATATAGAAAACTATTAGTAACATCAAGAAGGTATAGTCTAGAGTGTAAAGGAAATTTGTTCCGTATCCGTAAAAAATATGAAAGACAAAATTAAAACAATAGGCAATTAGAATACTTAAATAGAATCTATGTTTAATAATCTCATCTTTATGTTTTTTAATAAATAGAATATTTATTAACACAAAGATAGAGAATAATACAATTGCCAGTATATTTACTCCTAAATTATAATAGAAAATAAACTCCGTCGGGTGCTTCTGAAACATAAAACTCATCTGGGAAATCGTGCTTGTTCTAATTTGTAATAGTATATTATCTAGAGAAAAAGATTTACTGACATATAGGAACTCTTCTGAATTTTTATTAATTAAGAAGTCTGAAACTGATACAGTAAAAAAGTTTGGTGCTGATTTCCAAATTAAATTTTGAATACAGGCAAAGAACGTTGTGATTGTAACTGAGAAGAAAATAATAGAACAAAAAGTAATAAACTTATTTTTTAGCGACTTATTAAAGAAGATTATGAAGAATAGAAGAAAAACGAATTGAGCAAAATTTGTCACGGTGATACTCATTGAGAATACACCGGCTAAAATTAAAAGTAGTAAATCTAGATAAGATAAAGATTTTTTCTTAATTAAGTATAGTCCAACAAGCCACATAAAAAGTAGGCCTAATTCTGCATGGATGTAGGTTTCGAAAATTACTGAGAAAACTACTTGAGGGAAGGATAACATAAACAAAACCATAAAAGGCTTTAGTTTAAATTCACGCTTATTAAGTTTTCTTAAAATTAGATAAAATAGCACTACGCAAAGTGCGCCAATAAATGCTTGGAAGATGACAACTGCATTTAATTCACCAAAGATTTTTTTAAGTACTAATACAAATGGTTGTGTAAAAAGCACGAATAATGGATGTACTTTTGTTCGATAGTGGTTAGCCTCAAAACTGGTCATATCATCATATACGCGTGCCGTATCTGCATTAAAGAAAACCCCATTACTGACTAAATGATTAGAAAAAATATTAACTATAAATAACAAGGATAGATTAAAGGTAAAGGCTATCAGGAATATTTTCAGAATTGACTTTATATCTTGATCTCTAGATTTTAATAAATCTATTATTTTTTTAATCTTAGCCTTCATTTCCACTTATCTCCTATTTATCCTTAAAATCTTCTGCTATCGTCTTCACAAAAACTTCATATGAATGATTTTTCTTGAGTAATTTCTGAGCATTCTTTACATAGGTTTCCAAGTCAGATTTATTTATTTGGATATTCTTCAGTTCTTTTATATAATCATCCACATTGGTCGGGTTCTCAATTAGGATTCCAGTCTTTTTGTCTTGAATAAATTCCTTAACCCCACCGTCATTACTGGCTATAATTGGTAAACCTGCCGCTGTTGCTTCTAGGATAATATTTGGAATGCCATCAGCTTCACTGGTATATAGTAATAAATCATAGTCATTGGTTGGAATACTTGAAAATCCATCAAAATGTCCACGATAATTTATTGTTTCAATATCATCAAAATAGTTCGGATTAATTTCTTCTGAAAAATTCCCATAAACATCAATTTCAAATTTGGTACTTGGTAGTTTTTCACCAATTGCTTTTACAATATTTGGTAATTTAACGTATGTAATTCTTCCAGCCCACAGAATTTTTAATTTACCTTTGGCATGAACTATTGGAGCCTGGCATTCATCAGTGATTGGTTGATAATGTACCTTGAATAATTCTTGATCCAGATAATGTTCTTTTTTATATTCATCAATTACAGTTTGGTTGTCTGTATAAACTTTTTTTAGGGTATCTCTTAGTAGGAGAATATATGGATTTGCGTAAGACATACGTCCTTTATTATTACTACCTTCGATATAAACCGTATTAAAAACTGACGCTGTTAGTTTAAAGTTCTTTTTAAGTAGTAGGGTGTGCTTTATTGCCCAATCATAAGCAAACTCAGAGTTAATAATATGGATATTTTTACAACTTAGTTGAGTAATTAATCGAGAAAAGAGATTATCTTGTTGGTATTTTGATAGTCCAATTGTTTCATTATAAAAATCAATAAAATCAACATATTCTGGTAGCCTTTTTGCCCAAATATTATCAGCGGAAAGTGTAGATATTACTGTAAAATTCCAATCAGGATGAATATCTTTGAGTGCTCTTATCATATTAAATAGTACTTTATCAGCACCACCCCTAATTACCCAAGGTACTACAAAAATAAAATCAGGTTTACTAAATTTTAGTTTCTGAACTATCTGAATGAATGTTTTACCTACAATTACATGTCCAGCTGGGTTGTAGTGTGTGAGTTTTTCTAAAAGATACCAATGTGGATAGAGTTGAGTTTCGATACGATTAATCTCTGTCCATTCTCGAATCAAGAAATCTGGAGTACGTTTATGGTTTAACTTTATTTCATGCTTATCCATAATTTTTAGAGTAAGCTTGGCTACTGGTGTAATAAAGAAATTTAAAAATTTATTATTACGGATTTTTTTATATAGAGCATATCCTTTTGTTCTTACTGGAACACCAATTTTGGAAATATCATAATTTTCGTATAATTTTTGGATATTTTTAACGTCAAAAATATCCACGTAGGGAATTACGAAGCTATTTGAATTATTGGTCGAGAGCATTGATGTATTTGATCTTCGGTAGAAAAGCACAGTTTCTTTTGCTACGAGATGATCAATATTAGCGTACATAGTTTCAAGATTAAAAATATAATCTTCATATCCATAGCCATTTCCTAGTTTATGATAAGGAATTTTTAAGAGGGTTTCAGTTTTTGCCATTACTACCGAACACCAACAGTTCTCGCCGACCATAATTGGGATTTGTTCTGTTAGTTTTAATGAATTCTTCTGTATCATTAAAACATTCTTAATATCAAGACCAAAAGTTAAAACTGCTTCTGGATGAACTACGGCTTCTTGTTTAGAATTCTGCAATGTTTCATAAGCGGTTATGAGCCAATTAGCGGAAACTAAATCATCCGCATCCAAGAAGGCAATACATTCACCATCCGCGTTCTGGGAAAGAAAATTGCGCGATGAACCTAAATCACCGAAATGATTTTGGAAAATTCTAAATTTTTTGTTCTTCTCGTATTGTTTGAAATAATCAATAGTTTCTTTGTCGCCATTATCGATATGAACTAAAAATTCGTAACTAATATTTTTTTCTTCAAGTTTTTCGACTGCTGCAAATAGACTTAAAATTGTTTTGTGCGCAATAATACCTTCATTATGCGCGGTCACCGCCACTGATAAATCAACTCTCTTCATATTAAGCCTTATTATAGCACAGTCTATCTAATGATATAATTAACTTATGGATGAAGATTCTGAAGGTCAAAAATCAAAGCCTAGAATAATTTTGATTCGAAATACGAATCCAAAATTTTATGGCGGTGGAGAGACTTTTCAATTAACTATCTCTCGCATATTAAATAAAAATGATTTTACGCCAATTGTTTTTACTTCGTCTCAAAAACTTCTTGAATCTACTCAAGATCAAAAAATCATAGCTCAAAAATCACCTTTTATGCGTCAACAAAATTGGAGTGGATTAAGAAATTTTCTTCTACCAATTTATTTATTGTGGCAAAAATACCTTGCTTTTTGGTATCGAAAACAATTTAAAAAATATCAGCCAGCCGCCATCATTGTGCAATCACGTGACGATTTAATCGCCGCTACTTTAGCTGCAAAGAAAATGTGTATTCCGGTTTTTTGGTTAGACCACATGGATTTTCGTAGTTGGGTTCTTCAAAATGTTAATCAAAAATATAAAAATTATATTGGCAAAAAAATCCTCCGAATTGTTAAAAATGTTGAAAAGATAATCTTTATTTCAGATTACGAGCGAAAATATTTTGAAGAGTTAATTTCTCATACAAAGATTGAAAAATTAGAAAACCTTATTACTATAAAAAATGGTGCCATTGATCGATATGCGGAACTTGAAGCAATAAAACCATCTCCGCATTCTTTAATCTATCTTGGAAGACTAGAAGAATATAAGGGAATCAGGGAATTAATTACTGGATTTTCCCAAGTTGCCAAAAAATTTCCGGAAGCTAAACTGCATATTTATGGCACGGGCCCGCTATCTGATTTTTGTCAAAAGCACTCTAGTTCTCAAATTATTTATCACGGTTTTACCGATGAGCCATTAAAGAAAATTTCTGAAGCGGAAATCTTTATTCTCCCATCTCATATCGAAGGTCTTAGTCTTTCGCTTATTGACGCCACGATGCTTGGTAAGGCTATCATTGTCACTAATATTGATGGTAATCCAGAGGTTGTTGAAGATCAAAAGAATGGCCTACTTATTCCAGCCAAGGATATAGACGCACTTGCCGAAGCTATAGAAAAATTATTATCAAATCCAAAATTGGTAAAAGAATTTAGTCATCAGTCAAGATTGAAATATCTTCAGGAATTTGATTATGAAAAAACCATTCACGAAAAACTCATCCCTCTACTTAATAAGAAGGTTAAATAAAATGAATAACACTCCACTTATTTCCGTTATTGTTCCGGCTTACAATGTTGAAAAATATATTAAAGCTTGTCTGGATTCTTTAATTAACCAAACGTATTCCAATTTTGAAATTATTGTAGTTAATGATGGTTCCACTGATCAAACAGAAGAGATCTTAAGAAACTATCAATCAAACCCTAAATTTCGCATTTATTCTCAAAAAAATGGTGGACTTTCTGCCGCTCGTAATCAAGGTCTTAAACTAGCGAACGGCGAACTAGTTTGTTTTATTGATAGTGATGACTCGGTAAAATCTGATTATTTAGAAAAATTAGCGGCACCGTTTTTTGAAGATTCAGATGTAGATATTACGGTTTGTGGTTACCAAGAAAAATTCGAGAATTCAGTGATTAATCACGTCTTGAAATCTCAGAAAATCACTGGTCGTAAAGCTACTGAAGACCTCTTAATTAAGCAGCAAGATTTTGATGTCTTAGCTTGGAATAAACTTTATCGAAAAAAGTTATTTAGTGGCAATCATATTGAATATCCAGTTGGACAAATTCACGAAGACAATCTTACGACCTATAAATTATTTTCTCATGCGCAAAAAGTTGTCTATATTTCGGACGAATTATATATATATCAGCGCACACATTCAGAAATTACTAAAAATCTTTATTCCAAGGAAAAAACTCTAAAACGTCTTCAAGTTAAAGAGCAAATGGCAATTGAAGCCGGTCAATATCTGCAAGATCCAGACTTGAAACTATCCGCCGAAGTGGCATCATTATTAGCTTATTTTGCTTTTTTAGATCATGCAATTAATCGACGTATTGAGAAATCTTATTATCAGGTGTATTTGGAAAAGATTAGAAAAATTACTAGCATCCAACTTAAAAATCCATTTCTTACCAAAAAACTTCGCTTGTATTTGAAATTAATTCACAGTCCTCGTGGTATCCTCTATCAAATTTTTCGAAAAATCACTCTGAGGGGTTATAATTAATAAAAAGGAGTCAACCCACATGAAAATTCTCGTTACTGGAGGTACTGGCTACATTGGTTCGCATACTGTCGTAGAATTAATCAAGGCTGGTCACGAAGTTACAATTATCGATAATTTATTTAATAGTAAAATCGAAGTTTTAGATAAAATCGCCACTCTCACTGGCACCAAGCCGGAATTTCACAAGATTGATATTTTGGATATTAAAGGCATGCGTGAACTTTTTCAGTCTCACGATTTTGAAGCTGTCATTCATTTTGCTGGCCTCAAAGCAGTGGCTGAATCTATCGAGAAACCTCTCGAATATTATGAAACCAATGTTCAGGGAACTGTCAATCTCTTGAAATGTATGGCTGAATTTAAGGTTAATAAAATTATTTTCAGTTCTTCCGCTACCGTTTATGGCGCGAAGAATTCCGGCAAACTTAGCGAAGATCTCACCACTGGTGTCGCCATTACTAACCCATACGGTGAAACTAAGCATGTCATCGAAAAAATCCTGGAAGCTGAAGCCGTGGCTCGTCCAGAAATGTCCGTAGTAATTTTGCGCTACTTTAATCCAGTTGGTGCTCACGAATCTGGTCTACTTGGCGAAGATCCAAACGGTATTCCAAACAATCTCATGCCAATCGTTATGAAAGTCAGAAGTGGCGAAATTAAAGAACTCGCTATTTATGGTAATGATTATGATACTCGTGATGGTACTTGTATTCGTGACTACATCCATGTCGTCGATCTCGCTCTTGGTCATTTGAAATCTATGCAGGCTTTCGAAAAGACTGGTACTTCCGTCTATAATCTTGGTTCTGGTCGCGGTACTTCCGTGCTTGAAATTATGCATGCCTTTGAAGAAGCTAACCATGCTGCTTTACCACACCGTTTTGCTGACCGCCGCCCAGGTGACCTTGCCGAAATCTTCGCTGATCCTTCTAAAGCTAAGAGGGAATTGAATTGGGAAACTACGCACACTATTGAGGACGCGATGCGCGATACGATTAACTTCCTCGATTCTGCCAAATAAAGGAGTCTTATGAAAAAATCATCCTTGCCAGTTTTTGGGGTAGGGCCAATCTATGTAATTACTTGTAGTTTAATTATTGTACTGGCTTTTCACTTAAAACGGCAGGGATTTTTTCAGGCTGGCGAAATTTTATATCTCGATCTATTTTTTCTCATACTTGGTACTATATTAATTTTGACCGGTATCTTTTTCTGGATTTATGCCGTGTTAATTCAAAATATCGCTCACGAAATCCAATCTGGTAAACTCGTCACTACCGGAATTTATTCTGTCACACGTCACCCGATTTACACGGCTTTTTTCTTTATTTTTAGTGGGATTTTAACCACCGCTCATAATTTATTTATGCTCGGATTTATTCTTTTCTTTTATTTATATCTCGTAGTTTTTATGCAAAATACGGAAGAAAAATGGTTGGCTAAAAAATTTGGTCGAGAATATCTAGAATACACCAAGCGAACTCCACGCATTCTTCCCAAAATTAAATTTAAATAAAGTTATTTACGGATTTTCGCGGCTAAACTTGCCAGGGGAAGTACTACTGGATTTAGGTACTTCCATTTTTTTGTCAGCGGCATCGCACTTCGCGCCACCGCCAAAGCATGAGAAATCTTAAAACGCAGGTATAATTTTCTTAGCCATTTCCGTTTCAGCTTTTTGATTTCTGCTGAATCCTTTTTATCTTCCGCCCATGTCGCAATATTCTGAAAAGATTTCTGCCAGTTGCTAAATTTCATTGATGAACTTGCTACCGTGCTAGTTTCGGTGCCGTAGTTATAAATATAATTGGCTTTTAGAACCATTCCAATTCGATTAAAGCCAGCTTCTTCCGCCGCCTTCAAATATCGTAAAACGAACATCGTATCTTCCGCAAAATCCCAACCCACTGGAAATTCTACTTTTGCTTTTTTAATCACCGAAAGTCGGAATATCTTATTAATCGCCGCATACATCCGGCCATCGCTCGCTAGTAGACTTAAAATATAAGCGCGAAAATTCACTTCTTCTAGGCCAGTCCAAATTTCGTTAGTAAAGAAATTCTTTTCCGTCTGCATTCTTAAACGACGATAAATATAGCCGCAGACCGAAAGCGCATTTCTCGGATCTTTCTCTAAACTCTTCCATAAATCTTCAATATGGGTTTTTTTTACTTCATCATCTGAATCGATAAAAGTTACATATTCTCCCGAAGCTTTTTTTAGTCCCAAATTTCTCGCCCCCGCAGCCCCCTGATTTTTTTGGCGCAGAATCGTCATATTAAGATTTTTATTTTTTAGTTTGCTCTGCCTGATAAATTCCGCAACCAAATCAAAACTACCATCTTTCGATCCGTCATCCACGCAAATGATTTCTAGATTTTCGTAACTTTGTTTAGTAAGTTTATTCAGCAATTTTATTGCCGAATCCCCCGTGTTATAGATTGGAATAATTACAGAAATTAATGGTTTCATTTGTTTTGATTATAACATGCACCCTTGTCAAAACTCGCATATGATATAATTTATTTATGAATATTCCAAAAATTTGGAGCCGTAAAAATAGCATTCTTCTGAAGGAATTAGTCAAAACTGACTTTAAAATTCGCTATCAAGGTTCCGTCCTCGGTTATCTTTGGGCCGTCCTTCGTCCAATGCTTTTATTTGCCATTTTGTATACTGTTTTTGCTAAAATCTTGAAAATGGGTGGAGATATTCCACACTATTCGGTCTATCTGATGACCGGTACAGTTTTCTGGAGTTTCTTTTCGGAATGTACTAGTCAAGGTATTCAAGCTATCGTCGGCCGGAGTGACCTACTTCGCAAAATTAGTTTTCCGAAATGGATTATTGTCGTTTCGTCTACCATCACTGCCTTAATTAATTTTTTAATTAATCTCTGTGTAATTATCGTTTTTGCCTTACTCAATGGCGTTACGCCTTCCTTCACTTGGCTTCTTGCGCCACTCGTGATTCTTGAGCTTTATCTACTTAGCCTTGGTATTGCTTTTTTCCTTGGTTCCATCAATGTTAAATATCGCGATATTTCTTCCATTTGGGAAGTCTTGATGCAGGCTCTTTTCTATGCAGTACCAATTATTTATCCGATCACCATGGTTTCTGCCAGTAGTGTTGTAGCGGCCAAGGTTTTACTGCTCAATCCTATCGCTCAGGTCATTCAAGATGCTAGGTATCTTCTAATTACTGATCAATCTATCACCGTTTGGAATTTTATTGATAATATTTTCTTACGCTTTTTGCCAGTCTTAATCACCTTATTTATTTTAGCTATCGGTAGTATTTATTTCCGAAAACATTCTAAATATTTTGCGGAGGAAGCCTAATGTCGAAAACTCAAAAATCTATTCAAAAATCTACTGAAAAAGCCGCCGAAAAAACACAAGAACGTAAAGTAGCCATCACCGTTTCGCATCTTTCCAAAACTTTTAAACTTCCTACCGAGCGCTCTTTTGGCTTGAAGCAAGTGATTTTTAATCGTCTGCGCGGCATCAAAGGTTACACTGAACAACAAGTTCTAAACGATGTTAGTTTCAAGGTTTATGATGGTGAATTCCTCGGTATCGTTGGTCGTAACGGTTCTGGTAAATCTACGCTTTTGAAGCTACTTTCTAAGATTTACACCCCCACCAAGGGTAAGATTGAAATTGATGGTTCACTTGTACCATTTATCGAACTCGGTGTCGGTTTTAATCCTGAACTCACTGGTCGCGAAAATGTCTATCTGAATGGTGCTATGCTCGGTTTTTCTAACCAAGAAATGGATGCCATGTATGATGATATTGTGAATTTTGCTGAGCTGCCAGAATTTATGGATCAGAAATTAAAGAATTACTCTTCCGGCATGCAAGTACGTCTCGCCTTTTCCATTGCCATTCGTGCGCGTGGTGATATTCTCATTCTTGATGAAGTCCTCGCGGTGGGTGATGCTGCCTTCCAGAAAAAATGTAATGATTATTTCGCCTCACTGCATGGTAAGCAAACCGTGATTTTAGTCACGCATTCTATGGAAAATGTAATGGCTTATTGTGACCGTGCCATTCTCATTGAAAAAGGCAAAATTATCGAAGAAGGTGAACCTGCCAAAGTTACCGAAGCCTACCTCAAGCTCTTCAACTTAAATTCCTAAATCCCTAAAACTAATCGGCTAACCACTAGCCGATTTTTGTTTCACCTCTATTTTGATTGTGTTATACTTAAAACATATTTAATTATTCAGAAAGGATTTCTATGGAAAAAACCGCTTCGGAAAAAGCTCCTGTAAGCACCAAAGAAACCACTTCAGTCAAAAACACTGCGAGTGCTGCCAAAGAAAAAATTAATGAAAACTTCGAGAAATTTAAAAAGATTCCAGCCGTTTCTTTTATTCTCTCAGTTTTTAAGAACCCAGTTACTGGTGTAAAAAAGGGAATTGCAGGCTATTCTGATTTTAATAATAGCTGGCTCCTTCCAGTTATTGCTGCTGGTACTTACACCGTCTTTAATTTAATTTTTGCTATTTTCAGAACCGTTTCTCGCCCAGCTTCACTTTTTGGTACTAAGAAAGCCGGTCTTGATTTTAGTCTCTTAAATAAATTCGATTGGTTCCAAAATACCATCGGTAATTTCTTGATTGTTCTAGCCACTATTGCTGCCATTGCTGGTATTTACTACCTCGCTGGTCTCATCATGAAGAAAAATCAGTTGAATTACTTCCGCTTGGTTACTATTGTTTCCGTGGCTTCCTTTGCTTGGATTCTTACCGCCAGCCTGATTTCACCACTTATCTTGAATGTCTCTGCTCCGATTGCGGGTGCTATTGGCTATGCTGGTATGATTTTCTCTGGTCTCGTAGTTTACGAAGCTATGAGCGCAGAACTTGAGCTTAAGGAAGATAAGAAGGTTATCGTTAATATTTTCGTTGCCGCTATTATCGCTCTTGCTATCACTTTGATCAGCGCTTCTTTGATTAAAAGTAGCACTAATAGTATCGTGGATAGCTTGAATACTCTAGATTCACTTTGGCGCTAAAATCAAACTAAACAAGTAAAATCAAACTGAATAAATAAAACCAGAATTCATCTCTGGTTTTATTTTTTGCCCCGAACTGTGGTATATTTAAGATATGGACAATGCAGCAAATCTCAAATCCCGTCCGAAGAGTCTCAAGGTTAGACTTCTCGCACACTATTACGAAAAAATTTTGAAGGACCTTAAAATCATTTGTGTC
>CAUUCV010000007.1:0-12623 GCA_963543745.1 uncultured Candidatus Saccharibacteria bacterium
GATCCTTACCGGCCTTGGCATCTTCCATCATTTTCTTCCATGTGCTCTGCTTATTTTTGTTAGAGCGAGCAATTTGCATATTAGCCATGTAATAACTAGTTACTGCAACTAATAGAACTAACGCCATTACGAAAAGACCACTTTTAGTCTTCAGGTCAGCACGGGTAGAAAGATCAATAATACCGAAGAGTTGAGGCTTAAAATCGTAGGATTTTTCCCCAGTATTTTCAAGGAAAGATTTTTGAAGATTAATCACTTCATCAATACGTTCAAGTTTAGCAACCACTGGATAGGCACGTTTTTCCACATTATCAGAAGTAGAAGGTAAAACCATCACACGAACCGCGAAAAATAGCGCAAAGAAAATTGGTAATTGAATCAGAAGTGACCAAATCGAAGCCATCGGCTTAATATTGTGCTTCTTATAAAGATTCATCATCTCGAGAGATTCGAGTTGCTTGTTGCCATTGGCACGCTTACGAATTTCGACCAGTTCTGGTTGAATTTTTTTCATCAGTTTAGTCTGATGATATTGCTTTTTGACTAGTGGCCAGGTAGCAAGTTTAATCACCACAGTGAAGATAATCACAGCGAGACCAAAATCACCGATGTAGTTATAGACTACAAAAAGAATATTAATAATAGGATTAACAATTAAAAAATCAATTAACTCAAACATTTGATTAATTATATCATGAAAGATATTTTATTTCTTAGCAATCTTGGCCTGTTCGGCAAGCTTCAAGACTAATTTCTCAATTTCAGTAAAATCCATGGTTTTAAGATCTTTAGAAAAAACAATAAAGATATAATCATTCGATTCTGGGATTTCGGTAAGATTTAAACGGATCGCCTCATAAACACGGCGACGCACACGGTTGCGACCGACGGCAGATTTGATAACTTTTTTTGAGATAACGACAGCAAAACGTTGTTTTCCACGTTGATTCGGTGCAAAAACCAGGGAAAATTTCGGCGTGCGAATAGTCTTTCCCTTTTGATAAGTATATTTAACGCCACCTCTGGAATGAAAACGATATTTACTGGCTAACATTAATTTATTTTATCATAGAATTAGAGATAGAATCGAGCGGAATAATATCGGAAGAGCGATCGCTTTTTTCGAATTCCTTCTCATCATCAGAATTTTCCACAAAAGTAGCAGTGCGGAGCGTACGATAAAGGGCGGATTTCGAAAGCACATCTTTATTTTTACCCTTAGAAATAATCTTCCCTTCCTTTAGAACAATCACTTGATCAGCAATTTTCATCATCTCAGGACGATGCGTAACGATAATAATTGTATGATCTTGCTTGAGGTCTTCGAGAATTTCCACGATTTCTTTAATGGTTTCAGGATCAGCGTGAGAAGTCACTTCATCAAAAATTAAAATTTCGGCATTAGTTAAAATAGCACGAGCAATGGCAAGTTTTTGAAGATCGCCATCGGTTAAAACTTTAGATTCGAGATCAATTTTGGTATTAAATTGATTCTTGAGGCTGGTGATTTTTTGATAAATCCGCGCACGTTTCAGAGCCTTATTTTGCTCCTTAATATTGGGATTAATAATATTGAGGTTTTCGCGAATTGAGGCAGAAAAGACGAAGGGATTTTGAAAAACACCAGAGACATTTGAGGCATAAACTTTTTTCGAATAATGATAAATTGATTCATTATCGATGAGAATTTTACCGGAATTTGCCGCGTAAAGACGATAGAGTAAATTAATAATCGTGGTTTTACCGGAACCTGGACGGCCAACAATAGTAGTGATTTCATTTGGGCGAGCGCGAAAAGAAATATTATCGAGAATTTTCTTATTTTTTAATTTAAAAGTAACGTGGTCGAAGACTACTTCCCCATCAATATAATCATTATCAAGATCACCATAATCAATCTGATTGCTGCTCTTAAATTTCAAAATATTATCGATGCGCTTAATGCGAATACTATAGTTACTAAGATTTAAAAGTTCCTCAAGCACGCTATCGGTATTTCGGATCACCATTTCGTAATAACCAACGAGGAGCACGAGCTTATCAATCGTCAGTTGATTATGAAAAACTAGGTAGCCAAGAAAAACATAAATCGAGATTTTGCCGATTTGGGTAATGAGTGGAATTTTACAGTAACGCGTACTGAGAATTTTGTAACGCTTAGAATTTTGAATATCAAAAATTTCGTTATTAGAAACAATTTTAGAGGTGAGACTAGGCATGAGACTGAGACTAGTGATTTGCTTCAAATTATTGAGAATCTGAAAAAGCAGATCCCAGTTTTTATCCTGACTCTTACGAATACCATCAAAACGTACAGCGGCGGCTTTGGAATTTTGATTCATTAAATAAATATAGATGGCATCCACGACGAGAGCGAGGAGGCCGAGAAAAATATTATTGGCACTAAAAATCAGAAAAATCAAAAAGAGCTGGAAGAAACTAGTCAGAGCATAAACTCCAGAGCGCACGGTACTATACATATAACTAACATCTTCGGTAAAAGTATCGGTGATACGACCTTTGGAAATAGATTCGAGGATTAAGGGATTTTTCGCAATATGGTTAAAAAGGAGATGCTGAGTAGTGGAATAATAATAGCGAACCAGTCCAGTTTCCAGATAATAACTCCAGGAATTCACCGAATAATAAAGAATCGTAAACAAGATAAATAAAATCACATAGAACCAGATGGCATTGAACTTAGAAGCGCGCGTAACCACGGAAATAATACCTGCGGTAGCGAGTGGTGGAAGAAGTTTAATAATATTACTAATCGTGTAACTGAGGATTAATTGAAAAACTTGCAGACGTCTGCCAGGAGCAATCCGCATCACGGTTTTAAAGACATTAATATAAGTTTTCACTAAAATAATTATAGCATAAGAGGTTTTTAATTCCCTTTTACGACTAAAAGATTTGCGATTTCCAATAAAAAAACACCAGACTAGCTGGTGAATTTTTTAGTAAGTTAAACGAGCGCGGCCTTTAATGCGACGACGCTTGAGTACCTTTTGACCGTTCTTGGTCGCGTTACGCTTCATGAAACCATGTTCTTGCTTGCGTTGGCGCTTGTGTGGTTGATATGTACGCTTTGGCATTATTTTTCCTTAAAACTAATAAAACTATATTACAGAGTTTTATCTGATTTGTAAACTTTGTATAATTATACCTTAGTTTTCCACTTTTTTCAATAAGTTTTCCACATGGGTATATCTAATAGTCGAAAATTGTGGAAAACTCCTTCCCTGTTAATTTTTATATAGCTATATAATAAAAAATATATTTTTAAACCTGTGGAAAAGTCTGAAGGTCTGTTATAATAGAGGTAATCAAGGTTAGTTAATGTGGAGGTAGCGTCGGTGTTTGATGTGTGGAATAATGTGCTTGCTGAATTAGAAAAGAAACTGCCAGAATCACATTACTTAACATTCTTTAAAGATTCGAACACTTCCTTAATTTCCAATAAGGATGGTCATATCCAGATTAGTGTGCCGAACACTTTTATGCAGACTAATATCTGTAAAAAATTTGATGCCGACATTCGAACGGCTCTAAAAAATAACGGAGTTGAAGTTTTAACTACCGAATATCTAATTGTAACCAATAAAAATAATCGATCGCGCGAAACGACAAATTCTCGTGGTAATAATTTCAAGAATCTTTCTGATCGTGTCGGAACGGTGCAACGAATTGATTTAGAAAGACACTCTTCTTTAAATACCCGTAGTCAAAATCGGACCGGATTAAGTGAAAAATTCACGATGGATAATTTCATCATTGGTACGAATAATGATCTCGCGGTTTCGGTGGCGAAAAATATTATTGAAAATCCAGGAATGAAATATAACCCATTCTTTCTTTATGGCGGAGCAGGTCTCGGTAAAACTCACTTGGTGGAAGCCATTGGTAATGAACTAGCGAGAAGACACCCAGAATTTAAGATTTTATATATTCCAATTAACCATTTCTATAATGATTTTATTCAATCGGTGCGTAATGGTAAGATGGATGATTTTCGTCGACGTTTTTCGGAACTTGATGTTTTGATTGTGGATGATTTTCAATTTATCGTGGGTAAGGAAAAAAGTCAGGAAGAATTTTTCAATATTTTTAATGACATGCAACAATTAAATCGCCAAGTGATTATCACTTCTGATCGTTTACCAAGCCAATTAAAAACTGTCGATGAACGACTAGCTTCACGTCTGACGCAGACTGGAGCTTACGATATTCAATTCCCTTCTTTTGAGGATCGCTGTGCGATTTTACACGCAAAGGCAGAATTTAATGGCGTGGAAATTGAAGATAAAGCAATTGAATATATTGCAAAAAGTGTAGAAACTAATATTCGCGACCTAGAAAGTATGTATAGTAAGGTCATCGCGATGGCGGACGTGAAGTGTATTTCCCCACTAATGGTAATTAACGAGGGGATGGTGGGGGTGGTCGGCAATACGACGCGCTCGAAAGTATTTTCACCAAGCACGGTAATTGAAACGGTGGCAAATTTCTTTAATATTTCTCCAGAAGAAATCTGTGGGCGCAGCCGGGTGGCACATATCAAAACCGCGAGACAGATCGCCATGTTTATTATGTCGCGTGATTTACAGATGAGTACAACGAAAATCGCCAACGAAGTAGGTCTAAAAGATCATACGACGGCGATGCATGGAATTAAAAAGATTGAGACTGACACGAAGACGGATTTTGTACTACGTGATCAGCTAAATGAAATTCGTGATCTATTAAATAATGGCATCATTTAAGTAATTGTGGAAAAGTGGTGAAAAACAATGTGGAATAAAATGGAAAAGGTTGCTAAAAAGTCAGTTTGGTTTGAGGAAAAGTCCAGGTTTTACACAGTGAGTGGAAAACAAAATCGAGTTTTCCATAAAGTTTTCCAAGTTTTTCCCACAGTTTTACACAAGCAAATTTTAAAAATTACCCCTATAAAAAGATCAGTTTTCAACTTTTACACATAGCCTACTAATACTACTCATAAATATATAAGAAAGGAGAGTTATGGAAATCAATGTTGAACAAAGTAAGTTAGCCAAAGCATTAAGTATTGTCAGTCGAATTACAGGAGGAAGTCGTACGACTTTACCGATTCTGAATAATGTTTTAATGGAAGCTAAAGATAATAAAGTAACTTTAGTGACAACCAATTTAGATATGGCAATTAATTATTACTTGCCGACTACTTTAGCCAAAGATGGAAAAATTACCGTACCAGCCAAACTTTTAGCGGATTTTGTAAGTAATTTACCAAAAGGTGAAGTGAAAATTCAGGTGAATCAGGAAAAATTAACGGTTAGTGAAGGAAAATATAAATCGGTATTTAATGGAAATGCGGCGGAAGATTTTCCGGAATTACCAGAGTTTGATGAAAAATCAGCAATTTCCTTCCAGATGGGGATTGATGATTTTCGTTTGGGGATGAATGCAGTAAAAATTGCCTGCTCATCAGACACGACGCGTCCGACATTAACGGGAATTTACTTTAATAGTTTCGAGGGTGGACTATATGTGGCAGCTACCGACGGTTATCGTTTAGCGGAAAAGAAGTTGATTAATAAAATCGAGAGCGAGATTAAAGCGATCGTGCCGGTGCAGTGTATTGTGGATGTACTAGGGGCGATTTCAGATAATATGGAAAATATTGAAATTTTATTTGATGAATTTCAAGTGCGTTTTCGTCTAGGTGAAATTGAAATTATTTCAAAATTAATTGACGGGGCTTTTCCGGATTATCGTAAATTAATTCCAGAAAAATCTCAGGTGGAAATCTTACTGAATAAGGCGGAATTATTACGTGGCGTGAAACTTGCGGCGCTATTTTCACGTGCGACAAGTGGATCGATTGTCTGTGAGTCGAAGAAAGATGAACAAGTTTTCGTGGTGTCTTCGGTCTTAAATGAATTTGGCGAGAATAAATCAGAAATTGAGGCAGAAATTTCGAATGATGCAAAGGTGGTTCTAAATTCAAAATATTTGAATGATGTTTTATTGGTATTAGATGAGGATGAATTAAAATTTGGAATTTCTGGAAAACTTTCACCGGTGTTAATTCAGAATAAAAATAGTTTCGATTATACGCATATTATTATGCCTTTGAAGAGTTAAATGTTAATTGATTACATAAAATTAAATAATTTTCGCATCCATAAGGGATATTATTTAAAAATTAAACCAGATACGACGCTGATTTTGGGGGCGAACGGCATTGGCAAAACCTCGGTGATTGAAGCGATTTATTTGGTATTGCGTGGAAAATCTTTTAAGGCGACAGATAAAGAAATTTTGAACCGAGAAAGTGAGTTTTACCGGATTGAACTTGGCAAAACCGACGGTGAAAAAATCGTGGCAACTTTTGACGGAAATAAAAAACAATTTTTAATACAAGATAAAAAAAGCGCGAGGTTGCCAAAGAAGGATAAATACCCGGTAATTCTCTTTTTGCCGGAAGATATGCACCTGATTTCCACAAGCCCGACGAAACGGCGAAATTATTTTGATCGGATTTTAGAGGAATTTGATTTGAATTATCACCATAATTTATTGATGTATGAAAAAACTTTGAAACAACGCAACGATTTATTGAAAAAAAATGCGATTTCGGAGCAAGAATTCGGTCTGGAGAGTGAAAGTGTATTTTTTTCGCTGAATATTATGCTGAGTAAATATGGTACGGCGATTAATCAGACCAGGCAGCGTTATATTGGAAAAATTAACGAAAAAATGACGACGCTTTATCGTTCGATTGCGCAAAATGAGGATGAGATTGAGATTTACTACGACTCTTTATGCGGATTAAGTCAAAATGACTATTACAAGCGCTTAGATGCGGAATTTCGCATAGATTTAATGCGGGGTGCTACGAAGTTTGGCGTACATCGGGATGATTTTTTATTTAAGTTTAATGGTGTCCTCGCGGATGGAACGGCGAGTCGTGGTGAAACACGGTCGATTATTTTGGCTTTAAAATTTAATGAGGCGGAATTAATCGAAACGGAGACGCGAAAAAAGCCGGTGATTCTACTTGATGATGTTTTTTCGGAATTGGATAAGGGGCGACAAACGGCCTTGGTGGAAAAATTCAAAAATCATCAGGTAATATTGACGTCTGTGGAATAAGTGGTGGAAGATTAATTATAAAAATTAGTAAGGCGTTTTAATAACACGTTCTTGTGGTCGATCGTTATTTTCACAATTTGTGTATTTTATGGTGTATTTGGAAAAATTAATTCCCTTTTGTTTAAAATAAGATTCGGCTTTTTTCTTTAATTCATTTATACGTTCTTCGTGACAAGTAATGAGATCGATGGTTAATGTGATTTTATTAAAATCTTTTTCATCGCGGGATGCTGAGGCGGTGAAACCAAGTTTATAATTAGCGACTGGAGTAACCTTAAAAATTGGATCATTATTGTATTCTTCCATTTCAATAGCTAAGCCGGATTGATCTATTGTCTCACGTAGAGTCCACTCATCTTTGTTATTGTCATAATAATTTTTATTATCTTCTGTCGGTATTAACCATTGATAAATAAGATTTGTTTTGTCTTTAGAAAAGTTTATTTTTTTATTATATTCTTGAAAACCATTAGCCTTAATTAGAACTTGTTTTTCACCAGAAGTTAGAGATATTGAACCAGAATTATTATATTTTTTTCCATCAATATAGAGTTCTGCGGTTTTCGGAGCAATAAGGATTTTAACTTTAGCATTGTATGTGGAGGTATATAAAAATGAGAAAACAATAATTATCACTAATGAAATTGGTAAAATAAATACTAATGATTTTTGTAACTTAGTTAGATTTTGAAATTTATTTACCCACATGATATTTTCCTAAATTATTGTGATACTGGTATATTTTCAGTGTTATTAGATGCTTTATTGGCATTCTTGTCAGTATTTTTATTAGTATTATTTTCTATAGTTGTATTAGTATTTATTGGTTTATCTCCAACATATCGCCAAATTTCAAAAGGTGCACCATAGACACCAGTAACGGCACCCGTTCTATCACCTTTTGATGCGTGTATCATGTGAGGAACATTTGAGGAATCTCTATAAAAGATAGCAATATGACCATAGCTTTCGCCATTTCCATTACCGGATGTTTTTAAAAGAATGTCACCGTTCTGAAGATTTGGATCATTATAGTTTGCTTTATTTCGTAGAAAATTATCATCGTATGGTAGACGTTCATATAGTGGCGAACCATGAACATAAGTATAGGTATCACCATTATTCGAAACACCGCAACAGTGTTTTGGAAATTCTGGATCAATACCAGACAAAGCCATCACTGCTGAGACAAAAACATCACATGATGCCCCTGGAGGTGAAAATTTTCCAGTTAGGTTAAATTGCTCCATGGCTGACTTGTATTCTGGAACCAATTCAAAATTTTTAGCTCTAGATAATTCATTTTGTGGCCAAGCTAATTTAAGGGCGGTATCAACAATTAGATTACCTGTTTCACCACCAATACAATTATTCCCACTGGCTGATCCACGTCCGCCTAGGGCTTTATAAATTAAGAAAGCGCCAGGTCGAACTGTAGCACGACCTACACAGTTATAATCACAATGAAATTCCTGCCAATGTTCATTGTGTCGTGAATCACGCTGTTCGTCGGCAAGATTCATAACGTATGGTGAACCTTCACCATTTTTAATCTGCTCTTCAGTATAATGAAGCCAATCTCTAGCATTTCGATTATATAATGAACTACCTCCTGGTCCACTATTATATGAATACATCATGCGTTTAATACCATCTTCAGAAGATAAATCCATGTTTTTACCATAGACTTCCTTAATTTGTCTAGCTACTTCATTAGTTTGTTCTTTAAAATCATCCCAAGTTAATTTTTTATTAGCTGGAAATTTACCGGCTTGCTCTAGGAATTGGTATACACCTTGCCCATTACCAGGATTTTTGTCAGTGCGGTAACTAAATTCCATACCATGAATTGCGGCGATGATTTGCCATTCAAAACCATATTTATTGGCATACTCTTCATAAACAGGTTTGTTCTCTTCAATTTTCTTTAGGCTGGCTTGATCAATTACTGGTTCACCATTATAGAGTGTGTTATTGGATAAATCTAGTGGAGAACTACATCCACCACTACTTGCTTTTCCATCATAATAAAAAATATTATTACTATCATAAAAATCTAAAACATTATCGTCATTTTCTGCGTGAACATAGGTGGCATTAATAATAGTAAAAGTCAGAAGAATGAAAAATGAAACCAAGAAACGGGGGTTCAAAAAGAAATTTTTAAGATTTTTGGTAAGATTTTTGACCTTATTCATGTGATTTAATTATAGCATTAAACGAGAGAAGTTTGAAAACGGAACTTATAATCGAGACTGTATTTAGTTCCCTTTTCTTGATTAGATTTAGTGTCAATATCTTGCTTGAGGTGGGTAATCTGAGAGGTGAGAGTGGAACGATAGAGAGATTCACCAGTAACGAAAGTTTTAACTGGCTTCATGAGAATATCGGCTAAAGTTTCTGGTGGTCGATGTTCGGCGAGATAATTGTAATAATTAATAGTAGCAAGGACAAATTCAGCATCAGTTTTACGAAGTCCAGAGAATCTAGCGAGTTGACCGGAGGTGGAATTGTCAATTGGATTTTCTTGGCGATATCTGGTGGCTGCAGCTAGAACTGGATCTTGAAGATTACCGGCAGAATCTGTATTGTCTTCACATTTGGTTTGGGTGCAAATACGATTACGTTCGACAAATTTTTGAAGATAACGCATTTCTTTCCAATGTGGATTGGATTCACCCATAACACAGTTTTTACCTGAAGCCCAAGCTTGGGCATCTGGATCAGCGGCAATAAGTTTTTCAATACCATCTTTTAACCCCATCAAATCAGGTATAAAACCAAAGAGATTTTGATGGATAATTTTACCAAATATACCACTATTTTCTAGAGCCTTTTCTTTTTTCTGGATTAAATCATCCATAATGTTTTGGTCAAAAACACCAAATGGTGATTCACGGTTGTCGCAATAACGAATTTTATTATCGAGCAGACTGGCTTCAATGACTTGGATTTTATTATCCTTTTTAGCGGTATATTTTTTGATAATACTTTGATAAGTAGAGTCGGATTCATCAAGATTTTTTAGGCTTGGGTCGGAAGCGCTAATATCTGAACCATACATATCACAGACAGCACCAATATTAGCAAGACGCTGACAGACTTTAGAATCTTGTCTTTGATTTTTGAAATTTACACCAGCAATATTGGAATCATAAACAGTACTAACAACACCATTTGCAGCAAAAGTATTTGTGGAAGTAATATTAGTAAGAGTATTAACACTCCTGGAAGTATTTGAAGTAAAATCGGAAAGATTTTTCAAAAAACTATTACTATATGGCATGTAACCAAAACGCACTACAAGATTACCAAGAAAAGTATTAGGACTGGAAGTATCAAATGGGCTACGATTCATGCGATCGAGTTTAGCTTCTTCATTGGCGGCAATGACGGTTTCTTGGAAATAAGCATCAGCAATTTCTTTTGAGGCGGGACCTTGACCGGCAGCTTGGCGTCCAATGCGACCATTCATGATGTTTGCACCGCCAACAAAGCTTTCACCGCCAGGTATACCTTGTAATGCGAGAGCGGGGTTGCTAAAAATAGTCTTAGCGACATATGGAATAAGTACAGCAAGACCAGCTTTAATAGCAAAACCACTAATAGTGCTAAGTAATTTTTGGGCGGCAAACTTTTTGAGTACAGTTACAGCAACAATACTAGCACCGGCACTAAAAGGTGTAGTAACAACCGCTGCAACATTGGAAGCAATATCAACTACAGAGGCAGCGAAGCTAGCAACAGCACAGCCAGCATTGGCAGTAGTGGAGGTAGCAATACTAAATTGAGCTGCGTTAAAAACGTTTTCAATGGCATAGTTTTTGGTTTGACTGAGTTGAGCTTTTTCGCCGGAAAGCACAGAATAAGTACCTTGAGCCTGAACTGGAGCACCTTCAATTTCTTTTTCTTGTCCATCGGAGGTGTCAATATATTTAGCTTTTTTGGGGGTAGTTAATCTAGATAAAGCCTCATTAACTGGTGAGGTATTTCCCTGTCCAGCTTTAGATTTACTAATTGGTTCGATGGTAGAGGAGAAATGATGTACCATATTGATAATTTGAGAAGCTGCTACGGCTAAACTTACCATATTAGCGACACGTAATACACCGCAGCCGAGTGCCGCACCACCAGCCACTACGGATAAGCCGTCGATGAATTTTTGAGCTTTGGTATTGGCGGTCTTAAGATTAGCCTTTTCGGTTTCTATAGGACTTGGTTTTTGGCCATCCGTATCAACGTCTGGAGTATCAGAGTTATAAGATTTACTCTCTACGGACTGAGGTTCATTTTCAACGTATGTTTGAGTTTTTCCTTCACTATCTGTTTTTGTCTTTTCTTCTTCGGTGACATAACGGCCTTCGGCGCCATGATTTTTATATTGATCAATATCGGTTTCTAGGAAGGCTTTCTCGTCAGCAGCTTTGTCATCGGTACGCTTGAAGGATTTAAAGAGATTTCGAGTAACCTTGATAGAACTAAAAGTAGCTGCGGCACCTGGATCAAAAAAGTTAGCAGTGCGACCTCGTTTGGATTTAGTAAAAGCTAGCTGAAATTTTTGATCGGAATCATAAACGGCTTTAAGTTTATCAGCGGTAATGGTTTTATTATTGTAGATAAGTACATATTCGTTGGATTTTTCCTGAACTTCAATATCGTTTTTAGCGAGACGCTGTTTGAGATAATCTGGGAATTTACCATGTTTTTTCTGCATGTATTCTTTGGTCATTTGGAGAGAGGTGGCAGAATAAGTACCGAACATGGTGTCAGTGGCACGAGTGATAAGGGTTTCGATGTGATTGGCAATATTGGAAATACCAAAAATTAAACTAAAAAGTCCACCAAAAAGCACAACAATGAGGCCGATGAGTGGAGCGTATTTTTTGAGTTTTTTGACTTTTTCTTTGCCGGAAAGTTGATTTTGATTTTGAAAATTACCGGAGCCGGTATAGAAAGATTTTTGTTCGAGATCGCGGAGATTGGCTAAAGAATTGGTTTCGGAATTCGCGACAGTGCTGGAATTTTCGAGAGACTGTAGAGCGTTTTGACTGGAACTAGAATTTGACTGCGCAATTTGGTTTCTAAAAACAGCAGAATCATTATCCGAATTTTTCGATACAGAAAAATCAGGCTTAATATTATCTTCGCCGTAATAGACCTTTGACATAAGAATATTATATGAAATTTTTGGAAAAAAATCGAGTGGGTTAGACTGATTTTTAGATAAAAAATAACTCTTTTTTCAGAGTTATTTTTTTATATTATTATGTAGATTTTTTTAATTTCTAAATAATTAATTATTTTTATCGTAACGGGTCGGGTTGGTGGAAATTAAACTGGTTTCGGTATCAGAAGCGACGATTTGGATATGGACGTGGTTTTGGCCAGCGAAGAAAAGACCGTGTCCGATTGGGAAACTGGAAAGACGTTTACGTTCTTCTTCGGTGAGTTTAAAGACGTCGGATAAAACATCGACGGCAGCGGCA
>CAUUCV010000008.1:0-12529 GCA_963543745.1 uncultured Candidatus Saccharibacteria bacterium
GACGATACTGCTTCGGTAATTAGCGTAGAATTTGGACATAAGAAAATTGGAAAAGTAAATCGAATTGACGCAAGAGCAGCGGTGCTAGGTGCGACAATTTATACGGATGGTGGCTCGAGGGGAAATCCGGGGCCATCGGCGATTGGTTATGTAATCATTGATGAAAATGGCAAAGAAGTGGAGCGGGGTGGGGAATTTATTGGTTATGCTACTTCGAGATTAGCGGAATATTATGGCTTGAAGGCGGGAATTGAAAAGGCACTAGAATATGGATTTAAAACTGTGAAATTTGTGTCGGATAATTTGATGATGGTGAATCAAATGAATGGAATTTATACGGTGAAAAACAGTGATATTTTGCCGGTATATGAAGAAATTTTGAAATTAATTCAGCGATTCGATGCGGTGGCATTTACGCACGTGAGACGGGAACAAAATCAGGCGGCGGATGTGGAATTAAATACGGTTTTAGACGAATACACGATTGAAAAGATTTAAAATTCTATCTTGTTTATGGTAAAATGGGGGAAATGGGAGAGAACTAGTGAAGATATTTTTTGCAGATAAACGGATCTTTGGTCTAGGAATTTTGTGTGCAAGTTTTTTGGGATTATGCTTATGCCAAAATAAAGCAGAAGCGTTATATATCTCTTCTTTGTCGGCATCGATTGATTCCTCGAAAACCATTGAGGTAGATGCGAATGAAATGATTAATGGTACCTATAACGGTCATGTAAAAAATGGCTTTTATGCTACGATTAGTACGGCGAGCGAAGAGCAGGCATTGATACCGACGAGGCCACAAAATCCGACGAAAATTAATCCGTTGCCAGATCAGCGAGAATTTTCAGATTTTGAGAATAATATGTGGGGCTATAAGTTGCGCGATAGTACGAAGTACTCACCGATTCCAAAAAAGTCGGCTCGTGATAAATTCATCGAGAGCGAGCATGAATCAGAGGGGAATTACACTTTGGATGTGGGGATGCGGATTGGCCGAAATTTGAGTGATGATGTCTATTCGAATAAAATTGTGGTATCGTTCGTAGCGAATCCGTTTGGAAATGCCAAGGAAGGTGATTCTACGTTTTATACAGCTATGAGAAATTTAGCTGGCGGTGTAGAAAATATAAACTATATTAAGAGAAGTGCCACCCCACCAGCGGAGGGGACTTTGAATGTGAGAAATTTAGAGTCACACGATTCGCAATATGAAATTTTAATGTGGTATGACTCTAGCTTGAAGACGCTCTATTATTTTACAGAGGGAGAAAAAATTGAATTATCCCGATATTGTAATCAAATGTTTAGTGGTATGAGTAATTTAAAGGAATTAGATTTAAGTAGTTTTGACACTTCAAAGGTAACGAGCTTTTATCAGATGTTTATGGGGGCTTCTAGTATAAAGAGATTAGATTTATCAGTATTTAAAACCTCTAAGATTAGTGTCATGGCAGATATGTTTAAGGATATGTCTTCACTTGAAGAGTTAGATTTATCGAATTTTGATATGTCAAGGGTGGAGCAAGTTGGGACAATGTTTGCAGAAGATGTTAAACTAAAAACTATATATGCGACAAGTGATTTAATACCAGGTGGGCCAAATAGGAATCTTAGTTGGTTGGGGGTATTTAGGGGATGTGTGAATCTGGTAGGGGGGAATGGTTCAAAGATGGAAGAGAGCGAATTAAGTTCTTCTAATTGGAAATGGATGAGGATTGATCGCGTAGGGACGCCAGGATATTTGACTTTAAAGAAGTGAGTCTGGATTGGTCACTAAATTGAGTAACAAAAATATTGAGTAATAAAAATATCGCAAAAATTGTGATAAGATAGATGTAGAGCTTGAAAGATAATCGCTTGGCTTAGCCAAGAGGAAAGTCCGGGCAGCATAGAACGCAGTAGTCGTTAATGGCGACCGTTCGAAGATTTAGACGGCTTCGGCCTAAAAAATTGAAGAATAGGGAAAGTACCACAGAGACAATACCGCCTTCGGGCAAGGGTGAAAAGTGTAAGGTAAGAGCTTACGGCAATCCATGGTGACATGGTTGATGGCAAACCCTACTGGCTGCAAGGAGTGCTACTAAACTTTGGTTCGAAGATGCACGCTTACCGCTTGAATATTTTGGTAACAAAATATCTAGATAGATGATTATCGGCTAAAAGGGAAGAAACTTTTATTGTGGTTTTACTTGTGATAAGAGTATTTGCGCCTTTTAGTTACAAAACCCGGCTTACTGATAGCTTAAAAATAGACCCTTACGGGTCTATTTTGTTATATTCGATTGAATAAATTATTTGATCAAACCTTTTTTCTTTAAAGTACGAAGAGCTGCGGTACTAACATTGATCTTAAGTTTTTTGCCACCGATGAGGATGGTTTTCTTTTGGATGTTTGGTTTGAAAACTTTACGGGTCTTGTGCTGGGAGAAGCTTACATTATGACCGTACATTTTTCCTTTACCGGAAATTTCGCAAATAGCCATTATTTAATCTCCTTTTTAACTTGTTCGACAATTGCCTGGAAGGCAGCTGGCTGATTGACAGCTAATTCGGCCAAGATTTTGCGATCAACAGCGATATTTTGCTTTTTCATACCATTGATGAGTTGAGAATAGTTCAAATCATATTGGTGAGCGGCGTTATTGATACGGGTGATCCAAAGAGCACGAAGATCGCGTTTACGATTACGGCGGTCGCGGTAAGCGTAGCGAAGGGCCTTAATAACACCTTGTTTAGCTAGACGGAAGCTGCGGGTGCGGTAATGTTGCATACCCTTAGCGGCAGCTAGAATTTTCTTATGTTTTGCGCGTGCGGCAACACCTCTTTTGATTCTCATGATTAAACTCCTAATGCGCTTTTAATGTTTTTAGCAATCTTACCCTCGACTGCACCAGCAGTCTTCATGTTACGTTTGCGGGCTTTAGATTTTTTGGCAAGAATATGGTTGCCATAGGCGCGTTCGCGGATTAATTTACCGGTGCCGGAAATTTTAATACGCTTAGCAGTACCTTTGTGAGTTTTAAGCTTTGGCATAGGCTTTCCTTTTAGTTAATTTAGTATTCAATGTGCGATCAGGGAACCTTGAAAGTAGGAAATTACTTTTTTCGTACTCCGACTGATAAATTGCGTCCAGCAAATTGAGGTTTTCCTTCGACAATGGCGCAGTCGGCCATTTGTTCGAGAATACGATCAAGAAGTTGAGAACCAATTTCTTTGTGTGCCATTTCACGACCTTTGAAGGTAATGATAATACGGCAGTGATCGCCATCTTCGAGAAAACTCTTAATTTTGCGGATTTTAATGTTGAGGTCATTGTCGCTGATTTTGAGACCAATCTTCATTTGTTTAAGTTCGGATTGCTTTTCACGAGCTTTTTTACGATTTTTAGCCTCTTCTTTCATCTTTTGGTATTGATATTTACCCCAATCGATGATTTTAACGACAGGAGGGGTGGCATTGCCTGCAATTTCGACGAGGTCGACACCTTGCTCCCGGGCCAGAACCTGAGCTTCTTTGCTTGACATGATGCCAAGCTGTTCTCCATTAGTGCCAATAACGCGTACCTGTTCATAGCGGATTTCTCCATTGATTTTGGTGCGTGAAGTTTTAGTACTAATGTTGATTCCTTTCTTTTTAACCTTAGGGTGAATTATAACAAAATTTTTAGGGATTTTCAAGGGGTAAATCAGGGTGAAAAGGTAGTAAAGCAGATAGCTTCTTTGAGGTGCTCGAGTCTGATTTCTGGCGATTCATCAAAATCGGCAATCGTACGGCTGAGTTTGATAATTTTAATGATGGCGCGAGAAGAGAGCTTTAGGGTTTCAGTGGCGTGTTTTAATTCGGTTTTTAGGGCTGAGCTTAGGTGAATATATTGAGAAATTTCAGCAGACGTGAGCGTGCCGTTGAATTTTTCCGTTGAATGATAACGTTTGACTTGAAGTTCTGTAATGTGGGAGATTTTATTTTGATAAAAATTAAGATTTTTAGCAGAATCTTCAGGCGGAGATTTGGTGGCGAGATGATCGATGAGAAGATTTTGATCAAGATAGGGAAGATGAAGCTTAATGTCGATGCGATCAAAAATTGGACCACTGAGATGTTTGGTGTAATTATGAATTTGAGTGGAAGTGCAGGTACAGGGTTTAATATGTGATCCGTAGTAGCCACAAGGGCAGGGGTTCATGGTTGCGAAGAGCGTGAAATTGGCGGGAAAAGTAGCGCGTTCTTTGGCGCGAGAAATTGAAATTAAATGATCCTCAAGGGGTTGGCGCAGGGCTTCAAGTACGGACCTAGGGAATTCGGGTAGTTCATCGAGAAATAGGACGCCATGATGCGCAAGGGAGATTTCGCCTGGAGTTATGGGATTCCCGCCACCAATAATGGAACAGGCGGAACTACTGTGGTGGGGCTGACGAAAAGGTCGCTTCCTAGGGATTTGATCAAGTTCGGTGGTGAGACCGTGAATTTTGTAAATTGAGATAAGTTCGGCGGGGCTAGGTGGCGGAAGAAGATCTTTGGCTGCACTCGCGAGTAAAGTTTTACCACTACCGGGTGGACCAGAGAGGAGTAGATTATGATGTCCGGCAATAGCGAGAATGAGGGCGCGCTTGGCAAAATCGAGACCCTGAATTTGGTCAAGAGTGCAGAAAGAAGGGTTAGGGGAAGAAATGGGGGCGGAGCTAGAGTTCTTTTCTGAAATCGACGTGAGGTCTGGAGGGGAAATTTGGCTTGAACTGCCAAGTGGCGAGATTGAACTTTGGTGTTTAAGATGAAGAAAGAGCTGCTTAAGGGCGCGCACGGGATAAATTTCGATACCTTGGATAAGGGTGGATTTGGCGGCGGAGGCGGCGGGAAGAAAAATATGTTTAAAACCGTGATTTTTAGCAGTTTCAATAATATTGAGGATGCCTTTGACTGGCTTAAGACTGCCATCAAGAGATAATTCGCCGGTAAAAAAGAGGCCTTTGATATCTTCTTCACGAAGTTGTTTAGCGAGAATTAAAATGTTGATAGCGATGGGCAAATCCAGAGAAGAGCCACTTTTAATAAGGTCAGCGGGGGCGAGATTGATAGTAATCTTGTGTTTCGGAAAAGAGAAATCCGAATTCATAATGGCGCTGCGAACGCGTTCTCTAGATTCAAGAATGGTTTTATCACCCATACCCACGAGATTAAAACTGGGGAGGCCTTTATTAGTAGTACCTTCAACTTCAATTAGTTGACCGGAATAACCGGTAGGGATGGCAGTAAAAACTTTAACATTCATATTTTTATGATGAATCGTTTTATTAAGAATGCCAAGAAAATGATGATTTTGGTGCTTATTAAAATAAAGAATAAACAGTATGATTAGGGGCGACGAATAGGAAAATGAGCTAAATGATAACTTGCTTATGCTTTTAATAACTTGCTTATGTTTAGATTCTTTATGTAATGCATCTTTGTTAAACAAATGATCCAAATAAGGGAAGAATGAAGGTGAATTGAGCTTTTTATGATATAATAAGGTTAGTTGGGGCTGACAAAGCTTAGACGGATTATTAACAGATATCAGGCATGACGATTGATACCGTAAGTATTGAAAAAGTGAAGAAAATACTTCCAAGCACGTGCTTTATGCACCTGCTTTTGCCTAATTTAATATAGGCTGGTCTAACTCCAAGTTTTCGTAGTAGTTAGATTATCAGATTTACGAGAATAGATTTCGGACAGTGACGAGGCTGAAGTTGAAAATCAGTCATGGTAATCTATAGTTTTGTTATTTGTCGCTATAGATATAAACCAAGATGAAATAAATAACTATGCATGTAGAATGATATCATGAAGATTTTTCGGACCCGGAGGCAGTATCCGGCAGCTCCACCAATCGATTTTTAATGGCCTTTTTCGAGGCTATTTTTTATGTTTTTAAATAAATAAATGCCTGAGAAATGATTTTTGATTGAAATTAAAAAATGTAAAAAGATACGTAACAGGGGTGAGAGATGTAAAATAGCTCAAAATAATAAAATATGTGTTCAAGTAAAACTAAAATTGTTCAAAAATAGTGAACAGAGTTAACAGGGGTAGATGTGGAAAACTAAAAAATACGCAAAAATTGTAAAATAATTATTCAAAAATATGTTGACATTAGCGTTTTGAAGCGGTATTATAGAGGTAGCTTTTGAATAACAAAATTGTTCACAAGCCAAAAACAAACAATATAGCCAAAAAACTCCACACTCTACAAAAGAAATCGGTATTCCTCGCAGTTTGACCGATTTCTTTTTTTATTTTGAATATTTTGATGGTTTTATTATTGGATTTTTATGACACATTGCGGCGTGTCTTTTTTTGTAACTAAAAATCGTTTTTGGGTTTAATATAAAAATAGAATGTAGCTTAGAATTTATGCCAAAAAATATTTTTAGATTTTTATGAAGTTTTAGTAGCTTCTAAAAATATTTGTTTCTTAAATATAAACGATTTTTATAACAATTAGGATTTTTATTATTAGACGTTTTTTAGATACTATTTTTTTCGTGAGTTTTTTGTCGGTTGGCATAAGAAATTATTTTTTGATGAGCAAAAAGAAAAGGGAATAGTAATGTTTTCTGATCCAGCGATATAAAAAGGGAAAATTATTTAAATTTTAGTATGACTAAAGTTAGGGTGATTTTTTATAGTATTTAGAATGAGATTTTAGGTAATTTTCTATGAATATTGTTGTATTTTATTATGTTTTTAATTACAACATGGATGATTTTTGACTATTTTGTAGTAATTTATACAATAATAAATGTTTGATATTTCAGGTCTATAACAGGTTATTATGTCATTTTGTTGTATTTATTACTTAAATATTAAGTGAAAAAAGGCTTGCATAAATTAGACACCCGTGATACTATAAGAATGTCGAAAGACAAAAATACAAATAAACAACACATTAACAATTAGGAGAAAGACCAATGTAGCGGCTAAGACTACGTTAGCCAGATTTTCTGGCGTATCAGCTGAGGCTGATCTTTTGCCCCACTAAAAGTGGAGCGGTCAATTTCAAGCGGTGATGGTTGTGGCTTATAGTTATGTTTTTTGCCAGATAACCACCCGCTTGACTATGGTATTTTCCATCGTACATTAGATAAATTTATGGAAAACCAAAGCAATTGAAAATATTTCTGGGAGGGAATAGGAAATTGCTTTATAATAGTCTTATGGGTAATCTTTTGATCGGAATTTCAAGCTTAATTTCTTTGGTTATTTTAGTAGTTATGCTCTTCACTACTACACCAATGATGGTCGGCCCGCTAGGGATTATGCTGTCTTTTGTTTTGCTTTATGTTCTGGTTTTTGGAATTATTACCTGGGTGATGAACCTATTTTTGAAGGTAGTTTTTCTAAAAAACAGAACCACACAAACAGACTATTTTAAAGCGGGAATTATTGCGATGTATCCGATTATGTTGTTGATTTTGGTGGCTTCGAGTGTGACGAATCTGCTGGTTTTGATTTTCTTGCCGGCAATTTTTGTTGGTTTGTTATTTTTTGTGTTCACTAAGATGGTGAAATAGTATTTTTTTCAAAGTCTTTATGTTAAAATAGAGACATGGATCAGAAAAATATTGGGCAGGTTTCTGGAGTAAATGATCGAGAACGACAGGATTTTTCTGGCTTAAATTCTTTAGGGGTGGAACAGGTACCGGATGGGGTGGGACAGATGCCTTCGGGTGGTTTTGGGGCAGAACAGGTTCCAACTGGGATGACGCAAGATGAAGCTATGGCGAGATTGAATCAAATGTTTGAAGCTCAGGGAATGCCTGGGGCGAACGGTTTTGACAGAGGACAGATGGCGATGGGCCAGATGGCGATGCAAGCGCAGATGAACGGTGTGCCAGATCAAGTGCAGATGAATGGCGTACTAAATCAGACGCAGATGAATAGTGTGCCGGGGCAGGCGCAAATGAACAGTGTTCCAGAGGAGATGCGGATAGGAGGCGTCTCAGAGGGAATGCAGACGGGTGGTGTGCCAGAGTGGGTGCAGATGAATAGTGTGTCGGGACAGGGGCAGTTTGAGCAGGTAAACCCAATGCAAATTCATTCGGAGCAGATACAAGGCTTTGAAAATGCAAATTCACTGATTGAACAAGAAAAAAATCTGGAGACAGAACGGGCGGAGGTCGAACAGGGGGAGGAATTCAGTGATGAGGGGGTGCCAAAAAGCGATTTGGGTAAGATTGTTACGGTGGGGACGCGGACTTTCGAAGATGGAAAACTGATCGGTACAGATCTGCCGAAGGCGCGAGATAGAGATGGCTTAGAGGAAGAGATCCTGAAAGAAGTTGAGAAAACCAAGAAGATTAAAAGTCCGACCATACAGTATCGACAAAAAAGAATGCTGAGCGCGAAACTTTTGCTCGACAGATATGGAAGAATACTCGGACAAGATAATTAGATGAAGATCAGAGGAAAATAGGAAAGAAAAAGGCTAGCCTGAAAAAAGTTTAGGAAAATAAAGAAGATAAATTAAGAAAATAAGACATAGCTAAACAAGACAAAAGAAGAGACAAAAATGAGCGAAAATCCGGTGGAAAATATCATTATGCGAAAGAATGCGGCGGGGACGCCGGCGGATTCTGGTGCGGCAAGTGCCACCCCGAAAAATGGGCAAAATGAACAAAAAAATAGTTCAATTTTTGCGCCAAAGCAAGGGGCGGATTTCTCGAAAATTTTCTCCAACAACATCATAATTGGTGTACAAATTTTTATTCTAATTCTAGTAGCAGCACTCTTTGTGGGGGTGAAAATTTTAGCTAAAAAACGTAAGGCGAAGGAATATGAGCGTTCACTAAAATTAATTCCACTTTTGATTCATTTACCTCCTGCTACTGATGATATTCAGGGCGGCGGAAGAGATGAGCGCGATGTGAATGAAGAGGCGATTTCGCAGTCGACAATTATGTATTCAATTATCGCTTCGACGCTGAAAAAAGAGAGTTTTAATACCAAATTATACGGCCAAAAATACTTCTCATTCGAAATGGTGGTGGTCGACGGCTTGGTGAAATATTACGCAGTAGTGCCAGCTGTGACGACGGAAATTGTAAAGCAGGCAATTCAATCTTCTTATCCAACGGCACGCCTGGAAGAGGCCGAGGTGGAAAATATTTTCTCGAATGCGGGGCTAGGTGACGAGGCGAAAGAAGATGCTGATAGCCGTAACGTGGCAGGTGGTGAACTGATTTTCAAGAAGGAAGAATATTACCCAATCCAGGTATTTTCAGAGTCGAAATGGGATGCGCAATTAGCGATTTTGAACGCTTTTGCGAAGGCGAAAAAAGGTGAAGGGTTGGGGTTGCAGCTGATGTTCCGCCCAGTGGGGGATAGTTGGCGAAAAAAAGTTGAAGAAATTGTAAAAAATTTACGTGAGGGTAAAAAAGTTAAGTCTGGCAGCGGATTCTTCGGACAGGGCCGAGTACTAAATTTAATCATGGACGTTATTCGTGCACCATTCGAGGTGCCGGAGCTGCATGAATATGAAAAAGGTAAAGAAACGACGAAGGAAGTTTCACAGGCGAAGCTCGACGAAGCCCAAATGATTGAAAATAAAACCAAGTATCCGGTTTTTGAATGTTTGATTCGTGTGGTAGCACATTCAAGTAGTCATGAACGCAGTGAGGCCTTGGTTGGTGGGGTGGTGGCAGCATTTTCGCAATTGGATTCACCAACCATGAATGGCTTTAAGTATGATATGGCGAAAAAAATGGACACTTTGGTGACGAATTATATTTTTCGCTTTTTCCCAACTAAGAAAAAGGTGATGATTCTAAATACACAAGAATTGGCTTCGATTTTTCATTTGCCATCAGAGGCGGCAATTCCATCATCGGGGGTAGAGAGACAGATGACGAAACAGGTAGATGCGCCAACCGTACTGGTGGAAGAGGGTCTGGAACTGGGTGTTAACGAATATCGTGGTAACACAAAGATGATTAAACTAGGTGAAGATGACCGTAGGCGCCACACGTATATTATCGGTTCCTCTGGTATGGGTAAGTCGGTACTTTTGAAGAATTTGGCCTATCAAGATATGTTGGCCGGGAAAGGCTTCTGTTTTATTGATCCGCACGGTGATGTGACGGAGGAATTGCTCTCGATGGTGCCAGAAAATCGTATCGATGATGTGATTTATTTTGACCCATCGGATACAGATTTTCCAATTGGCATGAATATGTTGGAATTTGCGACCACGGAGCAGAAAGATTTTATCGTACAAGAGGGGATTAATATGCTGTATTCGCTGTATGACCCGGGACATACGGGTATTTTTGGCCCACGTGGTGAGCAGATGTTTAGAAATGCGGCGTTGCTTCTAATGAGTGATCCGAGGGGAGCGACTTTTCTGGATATTCCGAGTCCATTTATCAATCCAGATTTAGTGGCAGATAAGTTGAAATATGTAACAGATCGTGACCTCTTTGATTATTGGACGAAGGAATTTCCGGCTTCTCAGAAATCAAACGATGCAGGCGAGGTGGTAACTTGGTTTGCTTCAAAATGGAGCCCATTTAAGCAAAATACGATGATGAAGCGGGTGCTTGGTCAGACTAAATCGGGCTTTAATATTCGTGAAATTATGGATCAACAAAAAATTCTTTTGGTGAACCTTTCGAAGGGTAAATTGGGGGAGCTAAACTCCAAGCTTCTGGGTATGATTTTTGTGATGAAGTTCCAGACAGCCGCGATGTCAAGGGTGGATACGCCAGAGCATGAACGTAAGGATTTCTGTCTGTTCGTGGATGAGTTCCAGAACTTCTCGACAGATTCCTTTGAGTCGATCTTGTCGGAAGCTCGTAAATTCCGTTTGAATTTGATTGTGGCGAACCAGTTTATGACGCAGCTAACAGATAAGATCCGTGAAGGTGTGCTGGGTAATGTGGGTACGATTATTGCGGGTCGTCTGGGTGTAACAGATGCGGAAATGATGGAAAAAGTCTTTACCCCGACTTTTAAGGCGGAAGATTTACATAAACAGCCAAATTATCACGCAATTGCGACGGTTCTGATGCACGGTATGCCGTCGGCGCCATTTACGATGAGATTGTTGCCGCCAAGAGGTAAGGAGGATCGAAATATTTTTGCCGCTCTAAAAGATTATTCAGCAAAGAAATACGGCCGTCCAGGGGAAGAGGTGGAAAAGGAAATTGAGGATCGCTTGAGGGTTAGTGATGGCGATGAAGAGCGAGCAAATATTGAAAATGGGAATTTTGCTAGCAATGAGCCTTGGGATGGGGCGATGGATGCGGCGCTTGGTTTAGATAATTTTGATCGAGACGAAAAAGGTATTCCATTAGGGGTGAAGAAAGTGCCGGCCAGCGAGGCAAAGGCGGGAAGTCCAGAGATGGCGGAATTGTTGAGTAAAATGAAAAATGATGAGGCTGCTAGGGGTTCTAGGGCGGGGGATAATGAGGGGTTTGATAACGTGCCTCATAATGACGTGCCTCATAATGATGAGTCTAAGGGTGACGCGAAATTTACCTTGGATGATATTAATGCGGAATTAGATAATTTGATGTCGAAAAAGAATTCTTCTGCTATGGAGCCAGAGGTGGTAAATGTACCGATGGAAGCCGTATCTGAGGCTGATCAGGAAGATGGCCGCCTAAGAGATGGCACGGTGGTAAAAATTCGCTAACATTAAGGCTAGTGAAACTTATTAAGGCTAGTGAAGCGAAAATTGTGAGAATAGCTTAAAAGGCTATAAGTACCCAAAAAATTGAAACAAGGGCCTTAAAACGGCTTAGAACGCGAAATATCACCATTTTACCTTGACAGCTAAACCAAAAATGGTTACACTAAAGTAGATATCAAGTGAGGTTAAAACGACTGGAAAAGGGATTCTAGAAGAATCATTTGGAAAGACGTGGGTGGTGAGCCAGAGAGGTATCAAGTTAACTTAAAAGAGGTATTTTCTTGATGGCTGGAAAACAAAAAGTTGAAGAATACGACAGCTCAGAAATTCAAGTTCTAGAGGGGCTTGAACCTGTTCGTGTGCGTCCAGGTATGTATATCGGTTCGACCGGTTACGATGGTTTGCATCATTTAATTAAAGAAATTGCGGATAACTCGATCGATGAAGCGATTGCAGGTTACGCAAATAAAGTCGAAATTACACTGCTGGCTGACGGGGGTGTGAAGGTAGAAGATAACGGACGTGGTATTCCGGTAGACCTTCACCCAAAGACGCATAAATCGACACTGGAAACGGTTTTGACCGTGCTACACGCCGGTGGTAAGTTTGGTGGCGGTGGCTATAAGGTTTCATCTGGTCTCCACGGGGTGGGTTCCTCTGTTGTGAACGCACTTTCAACCAAGATGATTGCCGAAGTTTATCGTGAGAAAAAAGTCCATCACATTGAATTTGAAACGGGTAAAACTATAGCACCTTTGAAGGTGGAAGGCGGGACAAGCAAACAGGGAACTTGTATTGTTTTTTATCCAGATCCAACCATTTTTAAGGAAACGACGACTTTTGATTATAACTGGGTGT
>CAUUCV010000009.1:0-11950 GCA_963543745.1 uncultured Candidatus Saccharibacteria bacterium
AACATAATGCCAAAAATGGAATGTATGATGCCGATGAGCAATGGCGCAATAAAGAAGATTGCAATCTGGACGAAGAGTGCACGGTTTAACATCTTATTACTGGCGCCGAGACGACGAAGGGCGGCATACTTTTCTATATTATCGGAAGATTCGGAAAGCTGCTTAAGGGCCAGAATCGCAGCAGAAGAAATCAAGAAGATCGTGCCGAGATAAAAACCAACAAAGGTGGCAATAGCCTGCATACCAACCATACCAGATTTTACTAATAATTTGGTATAAAAATTAATGGCAACACCACTTGGACGTTCAGCTTGCTTAGCGGAGCTTCCTGTTTTCTGTGTGGTCTCTTCAGATGAATTAACCCCATTGACGGATAAGCCTCCGAGGTCGAAAGCCTTACGTAAATCATCATCAATCTGTTCAGCGGTGCGGAAACTACTGAGATTGTAATTCATTAGCATAGCCTGAGTACCGATTGGCTGATCGGTGATTACATTATCAGGAACGACGAGGATGCCAGTATTAGACTTAAAACCGGATGAAGTGATAAAGCCTTCTTGGTGTTTTTTGGCGACTGGATTGAGGGTGAAATTACGATATTTAATTTGGGTATTACCCACAAGAGTCTTATCAAGAATCTCCGCCATAGTCTTAAAGTCGGCCAGGAACTGATATTGATCATCCTTCAAATGAACTTCATCACGATGATAGAGCTTCGCGAGTTTATTATAATCAGAGACACGAACCATTGGCACAGTAGTTTTCGACATGAAGGCTTCCGCGGTCCCCGTCATAACTCCTGACGGTAAAATTTGACCAAAAGTGAATTTACTATCAGCATAGACATTCAGTTCAAGATGATCTTTAACATCTTTCGCAAGGTCTGGATTTCGATCAATCAAATTTTGATAGAGGGATTTTTTCATGTAGGCCTGGGAAGTGGCAAGAGCAGCTTTTTCCTGGTCGCTAGACATGTGGGATAAATAGCCAACACTACTATTCGAGCCGTAAACCGCGAGATAATCAGTCAGTTCGGTCATAGCGTCAACTGGTGTATTGTAGGCTAACTCCTTTTTCATCGATTCATTGATCGAGAAACAGAGTGAAAGGATGCTAATCGTGAGGAACAGCAAGAGGCTTATCAAAGACATGGAAACTACGGCGGTATTCACTTTGCTGGAAATCTGGCGGAAGACGAAGGAATTTAAACCCTTGAAATAGAACTTCTTACTACGAGTGACAATTTCCATAATCAAACCGGAAAGCGACCAGAAGATTAGAAAAGTGGCAACTACGCCAGCCATAACCGGCCAAAGGAGATTATAGACACGGTCCATGAGAGAGACTTTGTCATTATTGACCCACCAATAAGCATAACCGAGTACCGAAGCAGAAACGACGAAAACAATGGCGCGAAGCAGCGGATTTTTCAGGAAGGCTTTTTCGGATTTCTTGCTACCCTGAAGTAACTCAATAATCTTTAGACGTCCGACAATGATAGTATTGAAGAAAATCACAATGAGATAGATGAGGCCGAAGTAAAGAATGGTATCGAAGAAGGCTTTTTCAGAGAAGACAAAGGTAAATTTGTCCATATTGGTTTCGAAAAGCTTGGCAATCAAAACACTGATTAACTGAGAAACGCCGATACCAAGCAAGAGACCGACACCAAGGGAGATTACGCCAATCATCAAGGTTTCGAAGAAGAGGAGGCGCGAGATTTTGCGCTTACTCATACCGAGTGTGAGATAGATGGCAAATTCTTTATTACGACGTTTAATCAAGAAGCGGGAGGCGTAGATAATCAAAGCACCGAGAATAAAGACCACGAGAATACTCATACCAGAGAGAATTTTCGCGAGCAAATCGACGATGAGTTTGCGAGAGTTATTTAATTCAAGCACAGCCGCTTGGGAGCCGACGGAATTAAAAACATAGAAAAGCGTAACACCGAGCACTAACGTAAAGAAATAAATCGCATAGTCCTTGATGCTGCGCGTAATATTTCGAAACGAAAGCTTAAATAACATCAGCGTCGCCTCCACCTAGGGTAGACATCACGCGGATGATTTCATCGAAGAATTCCTTGCGAGTCTTATTTTCGCGGTGAATTTCATCGTAAATTTGACCGTCCTTGATAAAAATAATGCGGGAAGCAAAGCTGGCCGAGAAAGCATCGTGGGTGACCATGAGAATAGTAGCCTGGAGTTCTTGATTCAGATAATCGAAGCGCTCAAGAAGGAGCTTAGAAGACTTCGAATCAAGTGCACCAGTTGGCTCATCGGAGAGAATTAACTTAGGATTGGTAATGATATCACGAGCAGAGGCTACACGCTGTTTTTGGCCACCAGAAAGTTGATATGGGAACTTCTGTAAAATAGCTTCGATATCGAGATTCTTGGCAACGGCTTTAACTTTTTCGTCAATTTCTGAAGCTTTGACATTCTGAATCGAAAGCGCCAATGCGATATTTTCGTAAGCGGTGAGATTATCGAGGAGGTTAAAATCTTGGAAGATAAAACCGAGCGATTCACGACGGAAGCGGTTAAGTTTCTCGCCTTTTAATTTCGTAATATCGGTACCGTCGACGAAGATTTGACCAGAGGTCGGACGGTCGATCGTGGAAATCAGGTTTAATGTCGTACTCTTACCAGAGCCGGAGGCACCCATAATCGCGAGAAATTCGCCTTTCTTTACGGAGAAAGAAAGATTATCGACGGCCTTCGTGAGGCTATTTCCCTTGCCGAAAGTCTTCGTAACTTTTTCGACAGAGAGAATTTTATTTGTATTAGCCATTTACCTCCTAACAAATAAATTAAATGTGACTTATTTTATTTTAGCATAAAAGTGATATTATCGAATTACGATGAATGAATTTGATGAAATTACGGAAAAATTAAGACAGGATCCGAGAAATGCTTCATTTACTTCGCGCGGCGTGGGACCGATTTACCAGCTGAGTAACAAGGCAGAAATATTAATCATCGGTCAGGCACCAGGTCGAAAAGTCGAAGAAAGTGGGGTGCCGTTCGCGGATAAATCAGGCGAAAAATTGCGCGAATGGATGGGGGTGAGTGAAGAAGAATTTTATTCGCAGAAGATTGCAATTTTACCGATGGATTTTTATTATCCAGGTAAAGGCAAGACCGGCGACCTACCACCACGAAAATTTATCGCGGAAGAATACCATCCAGAAATCTTAAAATTGATGCCGAATATCAAGCTTACGATTTTGATTGGACAATATGCAATGAAGTATTATCTCGGCTCCGAAGCTCAGGAAAATTTAACCGAGACGGTGCGCGCATTCCAGGATTACCTACCAGAATATTTCCCAATCGTTCACCCAAGCCCACTAAATTTCCGCTGGCAGGCGAAGAATCCTTGGTTCGAGAAAGAGGTGGTACCAGTATTACGAGAGCGAGTAAGGAAGATTTTGAAATAATTTTAGTTATTTTCGGCGTCTTTGATTTTTTGAATCATATCACGAAGCTTGGCGGCCTGTTCGAATTCGAGATTGGCGGCGGCGAGTTGCATTTGCTCAGAAAGTTCTTTCATCAGAGACGGAAGCTCGGTTTTCGGCACTTTCTTAAGGTCTAATTTATCTTCCTTGGCCTTTTCTGGAATAATCGCACGGAGGCCCAACGAGATTTCTTTCTTAATAGAGGTAGGCGTAATACCATGCTCCTTATTATATTTTTGCTGGATTTCACGGCGGCGATTAGTTTCAGAAATTGCCCGCTCCATACTTTCGGTAATATTGTCGGCATACATAATAACATGACCTTCGACATGGCGCGCTGCACGACCAATGGTCTGAATAAGTGCCGACTCGGAACGCAAAAAACCTTCCTTATCTGCATCAAGGATTGCCACGAGCGAAACTTCTGGCAAATCCAACCCCTCACGTAGTAGATTAATACCGACTAGTACATCATAGACGCCAGAACGCAAATCACGCAAGATATCGCCACGTTCCAAAGTGTCGATATCGGAATGAATATAAGCGGTTTTAATTTTATGGTCTTTCAGATGGTCGGTCAAATCCTCCGCCATACGTTTGGTCAGGGTAGTGACAATCACGCGTTGATTTTTAGCAATACGAGCTTCAATCTCACTCATCAAATCATCGATTTGGCCTTCACTTGGTCGAACTTCGATTTCTGGATCAAGGAGTCCGGTCGGACGAATTACTTGCTCGGCCGGCTTTGGTGATACTTCCAGCTCGTATTTACCAGGAGTAGCGGAAACATAGACCGCACGTCTGATGTGTGTTTCAAATTCATCAAAAGTAAGAGGGCGGTTATCAAGGGCGCTCGGCAAACGGAAGCCATATTCTACGAGAGTGGACTTTCTGGCGTGGTCACCATTATACATACCGCGCACCTGTGGCAAGGTCATATGAGACTCGTCGACCAGCAATAGAAAATCGTCCGGGAAAAAATCGAGCAAAGTCGCTGGTGGTTCACCAGCCTTACGACCATCTAGGTGGCGAGAGTAATTTTCGATTCCCTTCACGAAGCCAGTTTCTTTTAGCATTTCGAGATCATATTTGGTGCGCTGAGAAATACGTTGCGCTTCTAGATATTTATGATTAGCCTCGAAATATTTTAGACGTTCGTCAAATTCGGCTTGAATTAAATCGATAGCGCGATCGAGTTGGTCTTTTGGAGTGGCGTAGTGAGTATTCGGGAAGATAAAAACTTGATCGGGTTTTTCGCGGACTTCGGCAGTGAGTGGGTCGATGATTTTAACTTCCTCAAGTTCATCAAAAGCAAACTCAAAACGATAGGCTATTTCACCCGAAGCTGGAAAGAGATCAATCGTGTCACCCTTGACACGGAAATTTCCACGTTCAAAAGCCAGGTCATTTCGGTGATATTGCATCGCGATAAGATAAATCATCAGGTTAGTCTGATTGAGCTTGGCGACCGGGAGAGTATTTTTTGAAACTACCTGCCAAGTATGTCCGGTTTTCTCGAGATGCAGTGACATTTCGGTGTAATGATCGGGCGAACCGATACCGTAAATACAAGAGACTGAAGCCACAATGATAGTGTCTGGACGCGTAAACAATGAAACCGTGGCGGCATGACGGAGACGGTCGATTTCATCATTAATAGCGGAATCTTTTTCGATATAAGTATCGGTACTAGCGATATAGGCTTCCGGCTGGTAGTCGAAATAAGAAACAAAATAATGCACCTCGTTCTCGGGGAAAAATTCACGAAACTCAGAATAGAGCTGGGCGGCCAGGGTTTTATTATGAGCAAGAATCAGAGTCGGCTTCTGAACATTAGCAATAAGGTTCGCCATAGTAAAAGTCTTACCAGACCCCGTGACGCCGAGCAAAGTTTGTTCACGAATCCCCATTTTGAGACCACGCGTGAGCTGAGCAATAGCCGCCGGCTGGTCACCAGTGGGTTGAAATTTACTATGAAGACGAAACTCTGGCATACCTGTATATTATACAATTTTTAGGATGATTATGCAAAAAATTTCCTAAGTTAATATCTCAAGTGCAACACTAAGAGACATCAATCGTTCTTAGTCCTGTTAAAATTAAATTTGTAACACTAACTTAAACAAGGATAGACATTGATGTCTCTAAATAAAGTATACACAACTTTCGTATGAAGAACGAGTAATAATTGAAAATAGATTAAAAAAATACAATAATGGTATAATATCAGCTAATGTCCGTTACAATAAAGAAATATTCGTCAAAACTTATCGAGCGCTTCTCGCAAGAGAAATGTCGTCTGTCTAAATTCTTGCCTAATGATATAAAAATTGAGCACGTTGGCAGTAGCTCTATTCCTATTGATGGTAAGAATATAATTGATATTCTCGTCGGAGTTCCAAAACATGAAGATATGATTTCTGTAAAAAATATTTTAATGAAAAATGGATATTTTGAAGGAACTGATAGTCACGAGGATCGGATTTTTCTAGCAAGTACTGCAAAAGAAACGGGTGAGGGCGATTTCCATATTCATATTTGTCCGATTAACGAAGAGTCTTATGAGGATTTTATTATTTTACGTAATTTTCTTAGAAAAAATCACCAGAAAGCACAAGAATATTTGGAGAAAAAATACGAATTTGCAAAAGAATCTAAATTTGATCGTAAAAAATACAAACATCTGAAATCGGTTTACGTATCGAAATTATTGGCTGAAGCAAAAAAATTACGGCATCTTTCTTGATGGCAATAATTATTGCCATTTTATGTTGTGAAGGTTGTGAACGAATACGACGGAGCTGGTGACACTTTTTTCGTGCTATAATATAAGTGTGAATAATCAGGCTTTTATAGATGGACAGAATCTATACATGAACACGAAAGCAAGTTCGTGGACAGTAGATTTGACGCGTTTTAGAGTATATCTCAAAGAACGCTATAACGTTGAAAAAGCTTACTATTTCTTAGGTGCAGTAGACGAGGATAATCAAGATCTTTACGAAAAAATTCAAACTTCAGGCTTTATTCTCATATTCCGCGAGCATAGCCAAAGCATGATCGGTAAAAAGAAAGGTAACGTCGATACAGATATTGTTTTTACTGTGATGTCTAAAATTGCTGACGCAGAACAGTTTGATAATATAATTCTAGTTTCTGGCGACGGAGATTATTATAAGATGGTTAAATATCTTGTAGAAAAAGGACGTTTTGCTAAACTATTGGCTCCGAATCGTCACTCCACTTCTTCTTTATATCGTCCATTCACGCCGAGGTACGTTGATTTCTTAGACAATCCCGACGTAAAGAATAAAATTGAATATAAGAAAAAGAATAAATAACAAAAAAACGGGTTCTTCTTAGGTATCTCTCCGTTCGAATTGCCCGTATCGGAATATACTTCTATTATAGCAGTATTATGTAATATGTCAATGTCTCATAATAGTTCACAATCTTTGCGACATAAAATAGCAATAAATGCAATAAAAAACTGCCCTGGCGGCAGCTTTTACTATAAACAACTTGATTGGTGCCCGAGACTGGACTTGAACCAGCACGCCGTGAGGCATATGCTCCTAAGGCATACGTGTATACCAATTTCACCACTCGGGCATGGTGATATTATATAAAATTATTGGAGATTATTCAAGTCGCTGGTTTGAACCTGATTTTCTGAAGTAGAAGGGCTTTGAGATTCGATTACGGTTCCCTGGACTGGCTGAGTTTGGATTTCGACAACAGGCTGGGTTGGAGCTTCAGTGATAGGCTGGGTGGCAGCATCGGGGGTAGACTGGATGACAGATTCAGCGGTAGCCTGAGGTACAGTTTCAGCAGTAAGCTGAGTGACAACTTCAGTAGTAGCCTGAGGTGCAGTTTCCGTAGTAGTTTGTGCATTATTCAGAGCGAAAGCGCCTTGGAATGGCACATTTTTGCCACGCACATATTGATATTCATATTTTTGATCGGTGGCCAACATCAGCATGATGATTGGCGAGAAGAAAATCGTCAAATACGGAAAGGCTGGTTGTTTTTCACCAAAAGCAGCAGGTAGCTTGTAGCAGAAAATAAAGTACGGAATTAAACCGAGCACTGGAATCAGAATCGAGATAGCGAATAACTTATTTAACTCGACCGCATCGTAAAGCTTCATTAAGCCAAACACCGGAATGGCACCCTGCCACATTTTTTTCTCGCCGTAGATTTTCTTCATCAAGAGAACCTTACCGGCAATATAAAGACCGAGAATAATTAACAATAAAAGCAAAGTAATAATATTGGAAGCTAAGACTTCACCAAAAGTCGGCATCTTAGTCATGTAGTTATTACTGAAAAAATAATCGTAAATTTTTTGAAGATTCATAAGCTTATTTTAGCATAAAAGGAATAAAATTAAATCTTAAAAATCGTAATACGTGAGCCGGCATAGGCCTTAGTGGAAATAATTTCAGCATCAAGTTGATGGGGGTCAAAAGTGGCCGGATGAGATAAGACTAAAAATTCTTTCGCAAGCTTCGGCAGTGTAGCCAGATAATCGGCCAATTTCGGGGTGATTTTATCATAGGGTGGGTCAGCAAAAACAATATCGAAACGATTATCAAAAGTCAGAGTTTCTGCCTTTTTGGCAAAAATCCGTACCTGGTCCGAAACACCGAGGTTTTCGGCATTTTGACGAATCAATTTCGCGACTTCACGATGATTTTCAATGAAAGAAACATGCTTAGCGCCGCGTGATAGCGCTTCAAAACCCAGTGCGCCGGTACCAGCAAAAACATCGAGCACTACTTTTCCCTCAAGGTGAGTCGATAAGGAATTCATGATGGCCAAGCGTTCACGCGAACCCATCGGATGAGTGACGGCGAGCTTGGGGGCGAGAATTTTCTGTCCACGAAGTATTCCGGAGGTAATCCTTAGATCCGTAATTTTACCAGATTTTGCCATAAACTTCATAGTTTTATTTTAGCAGTTTTTTATTAAAATATGGAATCGAAGAAACCCAACCAAGCGTAATAGCGCGGACGATTTCTGGCAAAAGTACATTTTTAGTTTCAAAAACCAGCTCGGTATTCCAACCTTGATTCAAGAAATTTTCATACATTTTGAGTGCATGAACTTTAGCTAAGGATTCGTGAAAGGCTTTTTCAAGATCAATGTCTATGAGTTCTGCTTTCTTGATTTTTGGCATTACCGCGCGTTCTGGCAAGGCGGTAAGGGTAATCGCGACACCATATTCGAAAGCCACATGCTTGGTCATAAAACCATTAGCACCCCAATAGAGCCAGTTATTGCGCAAAGTTTCAAGCGAGTTTCGACCGCGCATGATTCCCTTGATGGGAATACCGAAAACTTTGACAAATTCATCCTTGGTCATCAGTTGTTTTTGCGTACTTTCCAGAGGAAAATGATGGGCGGGAGTGAGTCCGTCGGTAATAGCATGGGCCATCCAGCCAGCCTCAAAACTGGCACGTACCTTATTACCGTCTTCGAGAGCCTTACATAAATTATATTGATGATCCAAAATCATGGTCATGAGTTTGCCATTATCATGATCCGGGTCAATGAAGTGCATCGGTTCGTCGACGCCAGGGCTTTTACGCTTCAGGCCGTCCGGTCCGCCCATGCCTTCAAAATTTAAGATTTCTGAAATGTTTGGGAAAAAATAATTGTGTGGCAGATTTTTATCAATAATTTTGCGGGCAATTCGGTCGAGTTTCTGATGCGTGCCAACAATTTTCCCATTCGATTTATCACTAATTGCTAGGGTTGAATACATATTTTCCTTAATTAAGAGTCGTCAGCTGCTGATATTTTTTAATATCTTGGCTTAACTCTGTATATTTTAGCATAGAATCGGGCGAGCTTAAGAACTTTTCGACGTGAGTACGCGCCAATTCAATTAACTTCGTGTCGGTGAGGCTGGCAATCTTCAAATTCAATTCACCATGTTGCATTGCCCCGTAAATTTCACCAGGACCACGAAGTTTGAGATCGACCTCTGCGAGATAAAAACCGTCGGTTGATTTTTCCATTTCGAGTAGGCGACGGCTCGGCGGATTTTCACCAGTGGTAACCAAAAAACATTGACTTGGTTTGTCGCCACGACCGACACGACCGCGCAACTGATGAAGCTGAGCTAGACCATAGCGATCGGCATTGAGAATCACGATCTGTGTGGCATTTGGCACGTCCACACCGACTTCCACCACGGTAGTAGAGACCAAAATTTGGGTTTTCTTATCCTTAAAATCCTGCATTACCTGGTCTTTTTCGGCGGGCTTTAATTTACCATGTAGGATACCGATTTGATACTTGCTAAATTGTTTCTGCATGAGCTTCGCAGTTTCGATAACTGTGCGCGATTTATCTTCCTCGGAAATAGCCTCATCGATCAGGCGACAAATTACATAAACTTGTTCAGTTCTGGATAAATTACGTCCTTGAGATTTAATTCATTGTAGATACGGGTTTTGATCGGCGTACGCCCCTTCGGCATTTGATTGATAATCGAAATATCGAGATCGCCAAAAATCGTAAGTTGCAGAGAACGCGGAATCGGCGTAGCGGTCATAGCCAGAAAATGTGGTGAAATTTGCTGAAAATCCGGATTTTGATTTTGAAAAGATTTTTCCAAAAGATGTTGACGTTGCAAAACACCAAAACGATGCTGTTCGTCAATGATACAAAGACCGAGACTGGAAAAAGTAGTGTCGTCGGTGAGAATAGCATGGGTGCCAATCACTAGATTAATTTCACCAGACCTAATCACGGCTTTTACACCGTTTTTATCCTTGGTGGCACTAATTAGCAGGGTAGTTTTAACACCGAGTGGCTGCAAGATTTTAGATAAACTCTCGTAGTGCTGAGTCGCAAGAATAGCCGTCGGCGCCAGAATGGCTACCTGTGCGCCGTTTTTTATAGCTTGATAGGCAGCAATGGCCGAAACGATGGTTTTACCTGAACCGACATCACCCTGCAGCAAGCGATTCATCGGATGTACTTTTTCGAGATCCTGGAGAATCTGCCAAGTTACGCGTTTTTGCGCGTCAGTCAATTCAAAAGGCAGAGTTTTAAGAAGTTGCTTGACATCGGTGAGGTTAAATTTGAGTGATTTGGCATTCAATTTAGAAACTTCGTTTTGATTAAGCTTGGAAGCTAAAACTAATTCAAACAATTCCTCATAACCTAAAAAAGTTCGAGCCCTCTCGACATCCTGTTCGGACTCGGGAAAATGCATATTGAAAAGAGCTTGGTTACGAGTGAGCTTAGTGAGAGTTTTCGGAATAGCTTGCGAAGGTAAAAGTTCGGGGATTTGGTAAAAGAACGGGCGAAGTTTAGCAAAAATTCGACGATACCAGGCGGAATTATAGCGACCACTACCGGAATAAATTGGTTGAAAGCCGCCATCCTGGCGCGATTCTTCGACTTCAGAAGCTAAAACGGCAGTAGGCGCTGTGAGTTGATAGCGATTATATTTAAAATCATACTCACCCGTAAAATAACACTCGGTGTCTTCCTTAAAATTCTTGATGCGGTAGGCCTGATTATACCAAACCACGCGAAGTGCCCCAGTTTCATCAAAAATCTCACCCTGAGTAATAGTAAAATTGCGGCGACGCGTATGAATATTGCGCAAGCCACGAATTTTTCCTCTCACCACCACCTTGCCGGGACGAATTTCTGAAATTTTAGTGTAGGCCGCGTAATCTTCGTATTTGCGCGGGAAATAATAGAGTAAATCCTTGAAAGTTTGAAAGCCACGAGCGGCGAGGGCTTCGGCAGTTTTGGGGCCGACGCCTTTAATCTCACCTAGACTCGAATTTAATTGCATTAAAGATTGCCCTGGTCGACTGGGCGACTATGAGCTTTGCGCCATTCAGCAATTTTGGCGTGATGACCAGAGAGCAAAACTTCCGGTACTTGCATACCGCGAAAATCGGCTGGCTTGGTGTATTGCGGATATTCAATGGTATTCTCTTCAGAAAAACTTTCAATAATAGCGGAATTTTCACCGCCAAGCACCCCTGGAAGGAGGCGCACGATGCTATCAATCACAATTAATGCTGGCAATTCACCACCAGTCAAGACGAAATGACCGAGCGAAATTTTATAATCAACGATAGTTAAAATGCGTTCATCATAGCCTTCGTAGTGTGGACAAAGAATGATATAGTGATTTTCTTCATCACGGTTAATGCGTTCGACGAAATTACGCACAATTCCCTGATGCCAGGTTTGACCGGCTGGAGTCGGTAGGATAACTTTAGCGTTCGGACTGTTTTTCTTCACACTTTCAATGGCATTGAAGACTGGTTCACACATTAAGAGCATACCATCACCGCCACCGTAAGGGGTATCGTCGACAGATTTATGCGCACCGAGGCCAAATTCACGCAAATCCACAAAATCAAACTCGGCGATACCCTTTTCCTTAGCTTTCCACATCATAGAAGCATTCAAATAGGGACCAAGCGCATCGGAAAATAACGAAAT
>CAUUCV010000010.1:0-11899 GCA_963543745.1 uncultured Candidatus Saccharibacteria bacterium
CGAAATTTGATAAATTGCTTTGTAAAGATCAACGATTGAGGCGTTCTTTACAGAAGTCTTGGAGTTGTCGTAATGTTGTTTAAGAAGCTTCTCAAGTTCGATAAAATTATCCGTGTTGGTATTAAAATCAGTAATCTTCTGATACTTGGCAAAGCCATAATGGTCGATAGCAAAATCTACTTTATAGATATGAAATAGGGTGTGCTTATGCTTTTTGGCTTCAATGACACTTACTAATTTTTTGTATTGCAACGCTAGGGTATCGATATTAGATTTATTAAAATTAATCGCTACGATATATTCATGATCAATACTATTGACTTTAGGATGAGCTAAACGATCTTGGAGTTGTTTTATAAAGTATGATGAATATCCTACATTTAGCATTCCAGGTTTTGCGAGTTTTTTGGCGCCATGTAGAATTTGGCCAACTATATGTGCAGATTCGGCGTAAGCATCGCGGCCTGCATAGGCGAGATGCCCTGAAATAAGGTTTTGATGGATAAGCTGGAATTTTCCGAGATTGATTTCGGAAAATCCTAGTGGGTCAAAGAAGCTGCCGCACATAAAATCACCGGAATTGCACCAAGTACCAATTTTCCCGGAAAACTTAGTGTTTGGCAGATAAGGTTTTTGCGCTCCTAGGATGCCATGCTCTACATCACAATCGGGGACATTAATGCGATAATCGGAATGTATACCATGATAACATGGTTTGTCCTTACCTTCTCCTTCTGGGAGATGTAATTTAGGATCGCCGAAAGTTGAGAGGTAGATAATTTTTTCGGGATCAAGTGTGCGAATGGCGTGACTCATCACGATGGCGCCCTGAGAATAGCCACCTAAAATAAATTTGGTGTTCGGACAGCGATGAACGACCTCTTGATATAACGCCTGCATCTCTTTGATGCCAGTGGTCACACTATTATTAAAATAGTCATTTTTGCCAGCATTAAAATAGGTATCAGTGATGGCTTTTAAATTTTCAACACTTACCGCAGGATATTGATAACCGTAACGGTTTGATTCTCCAAGATCATAAAAATCGTAGGATTTATATGCTGACTGTAGTACGCCACTAAGATGAGCCTTAAATTTTTGATAGTTAATATCGGTTTTGGCTTTCTCCCCTGAGCCTCGAGCGAAGACGGCTTGAATATCTTTACATTCAACAGCTTTCGAATTGGCAGAGACTAGTGGCGTCAAGCTAGCAATAGATACGGCTAGGGCACTGGAAAAGTAAAGAAAACGCGGAGTTTTCTGCGGTATCTTCGGTTTGGATTTAGGTTTCTTACAAACAACAAAATGAGACTGTCTGGATGAGGACATAATTTCCTTTCTATTTTGTATTTTCGGTAAAAGTTCTAATTTGATTATTAGTCTAAAACAAAAATAAAACAAGCAAAAATGATTCAAAAATGTGAAAAAAAGAATATTTTACCCTGTTAATTTAAGGAAAAATTAATTAAGCATATGCAAGTTATGCGGTGGATGATATGTAATGGTTGATCAACTCCATACTAAAAATAGAGCTAAAAATCGATAGAATAAAAATATAAGTTTAGGATTTGAGCTTTGGTAAAACTAGCTCCGCGATTTTTTCTGGAGTCTCGTAATTAATGAGATGGCCGGCCTGAGGTATAAAATCTACCTCAGCATGAAATTTTTTAGCAATTTCTTTTACCTTGCGGGATGGATTCATGCGATCTTTTTTACCAGCTATGAAGTAGGCTTTTTTTTCTAAATTAAAATCAGAAATCGAGTAAGACATAGAGAAAACAGCGGCTCGCATTTCATCTCGAATAGAAGTAAATTTACGAGCACACGCGTAGGTGAGATCGAGAATTTGACGTTTTTTAGAACGATGGGCACCCGCAATGAGAAATTCTGTGCAGACGTAGCTAACAAATTTATTAGGCACCAAGGCAATTAGTGGAATTAGGGGTAAAATAAATTTTGGGGGATGTGTAGCGATAGGGCTAAGGAAGAAAATCTTATTATGAATAAGGTGGCTGTATTTTTCGGCAGTGGCGGCGGCGAGGATAGACCCCATAGAATGGCCAATCAGAATTGGGTGATCGAGGTGTTTGTCGAGGATGTAATTCGCGATAAAGTCCGCGTAGCCATCTTTAGTAAAATCGGTAAAATTTGGCAAAGTTTCATTTTGGGTGTTAAAAGCTGGTGGGATATCGGGACTAAAAACCTGGTACCCCTCAGCTTCGAGCAGTTTTTGAAATTCAGCCAAACCTAAATGATTGCCACGAAAACCATGGACGAGTAGAATGGGTGGTTTTTGGTCGGATTTTTTCATTAATTAAACAGCTTTAATTTTTTCGAGCGCGTTTAAGATTCCTTCACGGTCAAAACCAAGAACTTGAATCGGGTTTTTGTCAGATTCATCAGTAATGATGGTAATTGGAACCGCAGAAATGCCTGGAAAATTACTAGCATCAAGTTCAACGTATTCAAGATTTTTTTGCTCTAACCAATCGATAAGAGCGTGGCAATAGCCGCAAGTAGGACTCGTAATGACTTTAATCATAACATCCTTTCGTTGTTAATTATTATATTATTCTAAAACATTTTAGGAAAAATCACAAGGTTTAAGCTAGAGCGACTTAGCTTTATCGAGCTGAGGATCTTTATCTTCGGTGATATCCTGGACGGTGCGATCAATTTCGACGTCTGGCTTGATGCCGGTCTTATTGATTGAGGAGCCATTCGGTGTATACCAGTGAGCGGTAGTGACCTTGAGTTTACCGCCATCGCTGAGATTGAGCATAGTTTGCATGACACCTTTTCCAAAAGAAGTCATACCGACAATAGTGGCTTTTTGATAATCTTTGAGGGCGCCAGCAACGATTTCAGAGGCAGAAGCAGTAGAGCGATTAATCAGAACGATGGTTTTGGTGTCCTTAAAAATAGGATTTTTGCCACGAGGGACGTAGTCGGTTTTGTCGTCGTTATGGATAGATTTTTCAATCATATATTTATCACCGCCGTTAAGCCAAAGAGAGAGCATTTCACCCGCCGCTGAGACATAGCCACCACCGTTATTGCGAAGGTCAAGGATAACTTTATCAACTTGCTTGGCTTTAGCTTGCTCAGCGAGCTTACGCACAAGAGAGCCGGTGTCTTCGGCGAAGCGGTAAACAGAGATAATGGCGGTTTTATCACTATAGGAAATGTCGGCGGAGACGTTGTTAATTTTTTCGCGAGTCATTTCGAAAGTCAGAGTGTCGGTACCGCGGAGTACTTCAACTTTAACCTTATCACCGGATTTGCCGCGGAGTTTCTTGGCGACATCTTCGGTGGTTTTACCATCTACGTTTTCGTCATTAATTTTTACGATACGATCACCTGGTTTAATGCCTGCCTTACGAGCAGGATTGTCTGGAAGTGTGCGTACTACCACCGTGTGATTGTTGCGAAAAGTTAGCTCCATGCCAACTCCGGCTTCATTAATTTCACCATTGAGATCGGATAAGAATTCATTCCCTTCCTTGGCAGTAAGATAAGTAGTGTAGGGATCATCAAGTGCAGCGGCAATACCACGCTTGGCTCCAGTGAGGGCGTTATCTTCCGTGACTTCACCATCGTAGAAGGATTTTAATTCGGTGTAGAGTTCGTTAAGAGAATCCCAATTCGCTTGTTCGTTTTTGCGGAAGCCAATGTAAGGAGAAAAATTTGTAAGAATAAATTGCCAATTAGAACCAACAAAAAATCCTGCAACGAGGAAAATAAATGAGGTGATAATTGAAGTGCTAAGATTGATTTTTCGTGGTTTCCACTCTGTTTTCATTACTTAATTATAGCATAATCAATAAGACTAGGTGGCGGTATTTTTTGAAGGTAATGATCTAGTCAAAGTGGATGTAGTTGGTGAATTGATTTGGACTGACGCGAGTACGGACGCCGAAGTCACCCCATTGACCAGACTTGGACGAGTATGGGTTGTTATATTCAGAGACCGTAATAGTGCCATCAGCATTAACAGATTCAACCCAGGCTACGTGACCGAATTGACCACTAGTGGTTTGAGCGATAGTGTGGGCAGCAGGTACGCGGTCAACACGGTAGCCACGGGCGCGAGCGGCAGCGGCCCAGCTATAAGCGTTACCCCAACCGGTAATACGAATGTTGCGGCCATAGTATTCGACAGCCTTGTAAGCGGCGTAGCTGGTACATTGGCAAATGTAGTAAGAGTCTAGAACGCCAGCAATATTGTCACGAGGGCAAGAATATCCGTAATTGCCGACAAATGCCCCGTAACTGTTAAAACCGTCAGCTTTGGTACCGAATCCAGCACTAGTGGAAGCGCGGGAGAGATATTCCTGATACTCTTTATTAATTAACTTAATCTTTTCTTCCCTGGAAGCGGCAGCTTCTGCAGCGAAGGAAGCGGCATTATCTTTATACTTTAAAATTAATTCCTGTTGCTCAGCTTTTTTATCTTCGATAGCCTTGCGCTGGATTTGTTGGTCTAAAATAATGCGGTCAATTTCAGTCTTTTGCTTTTCGAGATCGTCTTTCATGGTCTTTACATTTTGAGCTGAGGAATTCACCTGGTCTTTAGCGGTGTCAATGCGAGATTTCTTTTCGGCAAAATCTGAAAGTGAGTTACTGCTGGCTAGTACCATAATAGCGTCGGTTTCACCTTCAAGGTGAATATTAACTAGCATATTTGCAAGAGCTGCACGTTGAAGTTTTAACTTCTTGATGGTGTCTTCAATCTTGATTTTGAGGTCACTTGCCTCAGCTTCGTTCGCCTTTATACGTGCTTCGTAAACGATGATTTCCTGTTGCATACGTTCGACTTCGCCTTCGAGAGTGACAGCAGCTTTGGCGGCTTGGTTGGCTTTTTCGGCTGCTTCAACTTCAGCTTTTTTGGCGGTGCGACAAGCGGCGCTAGTACAATAGGCCTCATTCTCTACTGCTGAAACATTAGGGTCGTTCTTTTGAATGAATGGAATAGAGCCTAAAATGAGCGCAAAAATTAGGGTAAAAATAAGAGTACGGCCTTTTTTCATGGTTTTAACTTTACAATAATTTTTTGCGTTTTTTCGAATCTTAAAATTGTTTTTTATTTTGCTCATTAAACTATACTCCACTATAATTTAATTTGTTATTTCGGTATCTTACGATACTTTTGATATATTTTAGCATACGATGGTATGAAAAAGCAATGCTTATTTTGGCTTGGTAGAAGAAAAAGCTCTGCTTATTTTAAGCAGAACGGAATAGTACTGTTTGATAATTTAAGCAGAGCGGAATGATGTGAGTGGGGGTAAGCGGAGCTGGATGGTGTGAGTAAGATTTTAAGCTTAACAGAATACTTAGAGTCGTGTGAGATATTTTCGGACGGCAATGGAGGACGAGAGGAAGGCAATAAAAAAAACGAGTAATGTGAGTGCTAGGCCGATCAGAAAGATACTTGGTGAATTTACGAAACTAGAAACTAGGGTAACATCAATGTCATAGCCACTGAGTTTTGGGGCAATGATGCGGAATAGGAAGAATCCGATGATGGTCGATAAAATACCGGCAAAGAAGCCAGACATAATCGCCTCGATAAGAAATGGACCACGTATGAAATGATTATCTGCCCCGACTAATTTTTCCATATAAATTTCTTCACTACGAGAGTAAATGGCCATGCGAATGGTGTTGAAAATTACGAGGACAGAAATTACTAAAAGAATGAGCGAAATGGCGAGACCACCAGTTTTAGCAATATTGGACCAAGAAGTAATGGTTTCGATGGCGGTGTCATTAGTATCGTAGGTCGGTTCCTTCTTTGGATCGAGATTTTCATGAACTTCCGAATCGGTATTAACGATTTCTTTAATAGTATTAAGTTTATTCGTATCGTAGACTTTTATACGAAGTGCGGAAGGCATAGAAGAAAGCATGAGTTCTTTCATGTCAGGGTCATCGAGGGTGGAAAGGAGGTTATTTTCGTTATTTTTCTTAGTTTCCTCGACAAATTTATTGAATTCTTCCTCGGTAGTAGTGTAGGAAATTTGACGGATATTAGAGTCGGCGGAGAATTTTTTCTTGATTTTTTCAAGCGTAATAATTTCGGTGTTAGGTTTAAAATAAATGGTAATATCGACTTTCTCACGCATCTTATCAGCGGTAGAAGATAGCACTAGACTAGCGGTGGCGGTAGCAAAAAGCAGGGTTAAGGTGAGAGTCATCACGAAAGTCGAAGTGATAGAAAGCCAGATATTACGACCGTAACCTATGATGCCGTATTTCATGATGCGAAAATTAGTGCGAAGGAGGTGTCCGCGACTGTTTTTCTGCATGGTCTTAAGTTTTCTTAAGGTTTCATTTTTTTGTTTCATAGGCTTCCTTATTGAATTAAGCGGTGATTACGGGTACGTTTAGCCTGGTTGGATTCAGGCGGTCTGGAGCTGGTGATAGAATTAGAATTTTCGTGAGGAATTCTGAGCTGTGAACGTTGACTATCGCGGTAAAGTTCGGTTTCGCGTCGGGGAGTGGTTTCGCGTCGAGGTTCAGTTTCTCGACGAGGAGTGGCCTCGCGGCGATTAGGTTCGTAAGACGGAGCGGTTTCGCGGCGATTAGGTTCGTAAGACGGAGCGGTTTCGCGGCGAAGCTCAGCTTCGGCGGTTTTGTAGAGATAGGAAGTCGGGCGCATGTGACCTGGTTGTGGTAAATCGGAAATGCCATCATTATCGGTGTCAAGGCGATAAATACCGTGCTCTTTTTGGTCGGAAATAATCTTGCCATCACGCATGGTGATGACGCGTTTTTTTAAGAGGTTAACAATATTGGCGTCGTGGGTGGTAACTAGAATAGTGGTGCCGTAATTGTTAATTTTTTGCAATAAATCAATAATTTCCTTAGAGGTTAAGACATCGAGGTTGCCAGTAGGCTCATCGGCAATGAGGATCTTTGGTTGACGAGCGACAGAACGCGCAATCGAGACGCGCTGTCTTTCCCCACCGGAGAGGTCGGCTGGAAAACGATTGGCTTTATCAGAGAGGCCGACAAGATCAAGTACCTTTGGTACGGTATTTTCGATTTCGTGATTCGACATGCCGGCAATTTCAAGAGCGAAGGCGACGTTTTCAAAAACTGTACGCGATGGAAGTAGTTTGTAATCCTGGAAAACTACACCAATACGGCGACGATAATCTGGAATATGACGACGTTTTACATAATCAAGATCGATGCCACCGATAATAATTTTTCCAGAATCTGGGGTGGCCTCCTTGGTAATCATCTTCAAGAGAGTAGACTTACCAGCCCCGGATTTACCAACCAAAAAAACAAACTCATTAGCACTAATATGCAAGGAAATATCATCGAGAACAGCGCGGGTGCCTTTACCGTAGCGCTTGGTGACATGATCGAACAATATCATACTCTTATATTACCATAAACAGTAAGAAAATGGAAAAGGCAGAGAGAAAGCGTTTAGTTATTACTACCGACTAGAGACTCGAGATAGGCGTCGATAAAATTGTCAATTTTGCCGTCAAGTACGGAGTCTACATCAGTTTCCTCGTATTTGGTGCGGGTATCTTTGACGAGTTTATAGGGTTGCATGACGTAGTTACGAATTTGTTGACCCCAACTGGCCGATTCGCCAGCACGTAATTGATTAATAGATTCGGCTTGCTGGTCTTGCTGCATTTTAAGTAGTTTACCGCGAAGAATTTCCATGGCTTTTTCGCGATTTTGCAGTTGGGAACGCTCGTTTTGAATAGCGACCACGGTATTGGTTGGCAAGTGAGTGATGCGAATAGCGGAATTGGTGGTGTTTACAGATTGTCCACCATGACCACCGGCGTGATAAGTATCAATGCGAAGATCTTTTTCGTCAATTTTAAGATCATCTTCACTATCAAGAATCGGTAGAACTTCGACTAGCGAGAATGAGGTTTGGCGTAGATTGTCGGCATTAAACGGTGAAAGACGCACTAGACGATGTGCGCCATGTTCGGATTTGAGATGGCCATACATTTCGGGGCCATAAACTTCGTAAACTGCGGTCTTAATACCAGCTTCTTCACCTGTACTACGTTCGATGAGCTCGACCTCATAACCGTGTTTTTCGAAAAATCTTAGATACATGCGCTCTAAAATACCAGCCCAGTCCATAGCTTCAGTGCCACCAGCACCAGCGGTAATGCGGATAATGGCATCTTTTTGATCGAGTGGGTCGGTGAAGCGGAGAGATTTTTTGAGTTCAGCGTAAGTTTTCTCGTGAGCGGTAAGTTGAGCCTCGATTTCTTCAGCAAGATCTTCGGCGGAAAGTTCGATTAATTCATGCAGGTCGTTTGCTTGAGATTTGAGAATTTGCCAAGTACTAAGTTCGCTTTCGAGTTTTTTGAGTTCAGTATTGACGGATTTGGCACGAGCAAGATCATTCCAGAGTTCAGGCTTGGCGGATTCTTCTTGAAGATGGGCGAGTCTAGCAAATTTTTCATCAAGATTTAGCTTAGCCCAGGTATCATCAATTCCCTCTTGCAAGAGAGTGAGGCGTTTTTCGAGGTTATTCATATAGATATTATAACTGATAAAGTGACAGGAGCTGAGGAAATGTGATATAATGAAAAACATATTGGAGATTCGCCAAGTGGTAAGGCAGTGGGTTCTGGTCCCACCATTCGGGGGTTCGAATCCCTCATCTCCAGCCAAGTTGAAATTATTTCCCCCTAAGCTTCATGGTTTAGGGGGATTTTTATAGCATAGATGACTGATTAAATTTTGATTCTATAAACTATCAAAATAGGTTCGTACTTTTTTTGCCATGAGCTTGCGGCGTGCTAATAGAAAATCTTTATAATCCGGTTCGGTCATATTTTCAAAGCCTAGAGGAATACAATTTTCGGCCATATTTTTCCTTAAATCTTCAGGATTATTTATGGCGCCAAATTTATTTTCTTCACCAGTGCATTGTTTTTCGATGGACTTCATGTAGTCCACTGGAGCTCGGTCGCTAATTTGAATATTAATTTCTGTTTGTAGCATAGCGAAGTTGGCGATTTGATTATACTCTCCGCGATTATCGTGACCATTCTTTTGTAGGTAATTCTTCGGGAAAATGTGATGAATGTCGCCGCGATTTTCGATTAGAGTCCTAACAGTAATATCTTTAGATAGAAAACCGCGATCACCGAGTTTAATTTGGGCCATTAGGAAGGTTTTCCAATATGGAGATGAAACTACAGAGGTATTGAAATATTCTACGAGAATATCAGACCAAAAAGTCTCATTTAGTTGACGATCAATCTCGTCATCAATAACAGTTAAAATATCTTCGCTATTACTGAGTCTGCGGATATCGTAGTCAAATGCAGATTCTGGAGCTGAGGCATAACGTTGGGTTAAAATTGACATTACGATCCATCTTCGCACTTGCTTTTCGATTAAATCAGGACGAATATTCTTTTGCTTTAATGTGAGATACAAAATATATCCAAAGTTCACTACGTTTTGAGAGCGAATCAGGTCGTCACGAATGGCGCCTGCTGATTTCAAAATCATAATATAACGCTCAAAATTAGATTGATTAACAAAATCATTGATACCACTACTTAACATGGCATAACTATCTTCTATTACGTCTTCACGATATTCACGGGTTTCAAAGTCACGACCAGATAATAAACTAACTAAGTCTTGAAGTTTACCACGCTTGAATTTGTAGGTAAATGCTACGCGAAGAACATCGACATAGCTAGGTCGATAGATATCTTCAGGCTTATCTTTTATCCAAGAAATTTTATTTGATGCATCAATTTTAGTGAATTCTGGGTCATTGTTTTTAATATTTTCGTAATCAATCGGGTTTTTAGTAATGTGACAAAAATAATCAATGGTTTTACGGATTTCATTGCCCCTATATTCTTTGTTGACACTAATTTTAGACATAGCAAAATCAGCTTGAGATAGAACGACACCAGCGGAGTTGATTCTGATGAAAATTTCTGTAACAGTATCTATGTCTAAGCTGGATCCAAGTTCAATACGTCCAATAGAAACATTTTTTATTTGGATGAGTTTATTAATTCTCTCGTTTACTATGTTTGGCTCAATATCGAATTTTTTGGAATAATTTGTGATAAATTCCCAGGTATTAATACTCCCATCTTCCATAAAAGCCGAAATATCTGGAATCCAACTTTCTTGAGCTTCGATAGCTGGATTAAGGGTTTGAAACTCTTCTGTCTTAATATTAAACGCGATTTTAATGCGGACTTTTTTGTAATTATTGTTGAGAACTTGTTGACCTAATAGTGCAGCCGTGAGGGCAGTGATGCGTTGTTGCCCATCGATGAGAATTTGCTTGCCTTCAGATTTAGAGCCGTCTTTTAATCTAACTTCGGGATTTTTCCAGGTAATAATATACCCAACTGGGTAGCCCTTATAGAGAGAATCGATTAGATTGCGTACTTTGGTGGAATCCCAAACGAAGGGGCGTTGGATTTCTGGTATAGCGATAGTTCCGTCTTTGACGTACCCAAGTAGGGTGCTGATTGAGACATTATTGACTTCAAATTTTGTCGACATTAAGTTCTCCTTTTGGTCTATTTTACCACATGTTTCAGGGGTGGTAGGGGGTATTGTATGACGAGAAAAAACGGTCTACTTAGAACAAAAAATCCCTAAATCTTGCGATTTAGGGAGCATAATTTCTGTGGCTGGATCGGCAGGATTCGAACCTGCGAATGCTGGGACCAAAACCCAGTGCCTTACCGCTTGGCGACGATCCAATCTATTATATTTTAGCACGAAAAATGATTTTTCACAATAAAATTGGTGCTAAGGTGGGTATCCTGCTGGCAATTTGGGGTTTTATGAGAGGTTGGGATTAGAATTAAACTTCGCAGTAATGTAGGGCGAAATTAGACTTCGTAATAATGTAGGGTGCAGTTTGGATAAGGTTCGTCGATGATATTGTCGTAAAGAAATGAGTAAAAAAGTTGTTCAGCGGTGCCGCCACGCAAAACAAAGTCAATCAGGCGAAGAAAATCACCGTGAGAAACGATTAAAATTGTGGAATCTGAGTCATTATTTTTGAATAATTCATTTTTGACGAAATCTTCTGCGCGGAGATACATGGAATGAATGCTCTCCATATTAAATCGTTCACTATTGAAACGATCTTTCCAGCTAATGCTGTGTAATTTTTGACTATCCTTTCCTTCGAAAACACCAAAAGCCCGTTCGACAAGGCGTCGGTCATATTGAATGTGGCAAAGATTCTGATGATTAATATGATTAGCTTTAGGGTCGAGGTGGCCGGTGACAATTTGAGCGGTTTTGCTAGTGCGCATCAGAGGTGAGGCGTAACAGCGGTCAAAATGCACGCCCTTTAGTTGACGTTTGATTCTGAGGGCTTGCTTGACGCCAGTGGTATTTAGATTGGTGTCGAGCAGTCCAGCACTTACGCCTTGTTTGTTTGCATCGGTTTCGCCGTGCCTTAGAGTATAAATTTTCATGCTAATTCGCGGCTCCGTAATTATTTAAAAAATCTTTGAAGAAAGGTTGGTTTTCGTAGATTTGATTATAGTCGAAATTACTTTCAGGTACCGGGAACGGGAGATTGGCGTAGAGTGGCTGCCAATAGCTGGAATTATTTGAAAGTGCTTTGGAAGTACGGGGCGAAAGTGGGTTTTTTAAGAGATTACCGAGGCCGAGACGCTTGGTGGCTTCGGAAAGGCCGGAGATGAGGCCGCCATTATTTTCTTGATTAAATTGTTTGAGGTCTTCAATGAGAATTGGCGGTGAGGCCATGCGATGATGATAAGCAGTGCGTAATTCCCCGACTTCGCCGACGCATTCAAAAGGCTTCATGGTATTATCGATGCCAAGCAGACCCTTGAAGGTATTGAAAAGTTCAGGTTTTTTGAAGAGATCT